>JAMWBU010000057.1 GCA_023819255.1 Candidatus Omnitrophota bacterium | reverse complement strand
CTCTATCACAGACATTGAAGAATTATGCACCGGTATTATTGACCTTGTTTACAACCTTGTAAAACCGGATGTCGCGCTTCTTTATTTCAAGGACGACGATACCGGAAGATTTTTCCTGCGCCGCACAAAAGGGAGTTCTAATGAAGTAAGTTTTCCGATTGTTCTTTCTCTATCGGATGCGCAGAATCCGTATAAGAAAAATGGTTCGAATTTTAGCAGGATAGATAATGGTTCTTTTGAAGTGTTGCTTATCGGTAAAAAAGACGCAATAGGGATATTAAGATTTTATTCAAAGGACAGGAGTTTCGACGATAGGGAACTTAATTTTCTTTCGGTTTTTGGAACACAGATAGGAATTGCTCTTGAAAACGCAAAGTTGCTTCAGCAACTTCAGGATTCTTATATAAGTTCGATAAGGTCTCTTGTGAATTCACTTGAAGCAAAGGATGCCTACACAAAGAATCATTCTGAACAGGTTGCTTATTATGCTGTTGCCATTGGAAGGGCTCTTGGCCTGGATGGAGATACCCTTGAGAGTTTACGAAATGCTGCGTATTTACATGATCTTGGAAAGCTTGGCATAAAAGATGAAATAATCTCAAAGAAAACTTCGCTTTCCCGGGAGGAATTCGAAATTATCAAGAAACATCCTCTTATTACAAGGGAGATCTTGTCTCCCCTGAGAATAAGAAAGGAAGAAATGGACGCCTGCCTTTATCATCACGAAAAGTTTGATGGCAAAGGTTATCCTGAAGGGATCGCAGGAGAAAAAATTCCATTGCTGGCAAGAATTCTTGCTGTCGCTGATTCTTTAAGCGCGATGATTTCCGAAAGGCCCTATCGAAAAAAGATGGAGATTGAAGATGCACTGCAGGAACTGAAAAGAAATTCAGGACAGCAATTTGATGAAACGGTTGTGAAGGCATTGATAGATGTTATCAGAAACTCAAAAGAAAAACAATAATCAGGATAGAAAAGGAGTCTTATATGTTGAGAATTGCGAGGTTTTTTTCAAACGATCTTGGCATTGATCTCGGAACAGCAAATACAGCAGTATATCTTAGAGGAAAAGGCGTTGTTTTAATGGAGCCATCGATCGTGGCGATCAATCGGGACACAAAGGAAGTTCTCGCGGTGGGATTAGAAGCAAAAAAGATGCTTGGTAAAACTCCAGCAAACATTATCGCGATGAAACCAATGAAGGACGGAGTTATCGCTGATTTTGACGCGTGCGAGGCGATGTTAAGACACTTCATTAATAAGGTTAAATCTCCAAGACACAAATTTGTTATGCCACCGAGGATGGTTATTGCTGTTCCATCCGGCATAACGAGCGTTGAAAGAAGGGCTGTGCGCGAAACAGCGCTCAAAGCAGGAGCAAGAATTGTTCGACTTGTCGAGGAGCCAATGGCTTCTGCTATTGGAGTGGGTCTTCCAGTCGCTGAACCGTGCGGAAGTTTTATTCTGGATATCGGCGGTGGAACAACTGAGATGGCTGTAATTTCACTTGGAGGACTTGTTTTGACAAAAAGTTTGAGAGTTGCCGGCAATGAAATGGACGAAGCAATCGCAAATTACCTGAAAAAGAAATACAACTTACTTGTTGGAGAAAAAACTGCTGAAGACATTAAAATTGCCATTGGTTCTGCATTCCCGCTTGAAGAAGAGTTAACAATGGAAGTGCATGGAAGAGATCTGGTTGAGGGACTTCCAAAAATGATAAAAATTCATTCAGGAGAGATAAGAGAAGCTCTTAAGGATACATTAATGGCTATTGTGGGCGCGGTGAGAGACATTCTTGAAGAAACGCCGCCGGAGTTGTCGAGCGATCTGGTTGAAAGAGGACTTGTTATCGCCGGTGGCGGTGGGCTTTTGAGGAACATTGACAAATTGATATCCCAGGAAACAAAGCTTCCTGTTATTGTGGCTGAGAATCCATTACTTGCTGTTGTGACAGGAGCGGGCAGGATGCTTGAAGAAGATAAGTATTTCAGGATGTTTCCTTCCGAATAGGCGGTTAAATGCTCTGGAGATTCCGTCGGGAAATTATTCTAATATTTTTCATTTTGGTGGGTACATGGATTTTAAAGCACAACCTGATATTCAGACCAATAGTTTTCAAACAACAGAGCCACTTAAAAGAATTAACACCAGAATTGAAAAGCGTTATAATTGAAAACGAAAATCTCAGGAAACTTCTTAATTTGAAACAAAATAAAGGCTTTTCCAGAATCATTTACGCAAATACTAAAATGATTTCACCATGGGTTTTTCCTTCGGTTATTGCTGTAGACAAAGGGTCCAGGGACGGAGTAAAAGAAAATATGGCAATAGTGAACCACAAGGGATCTCTCATTGGAAGAATTGTTGAAGTGAAGGAAAATGTCTCCACTGGTATCACAATTTATCACCCGGATAACAGGATAAGCGTGATGGTTTTGGAAACAGGAGAACTTGCGGTTATGGAAGGGTTTTCACTTTCATTTTTGTCTTCGAACATCAAAATCAAATTTCTTCCGTCAGAATGCAAGGCGTCCGCAGGAGATACTGTGGAAACAAGCGGATTGACAAGATTATATCCCTGTCGGGTGAGAATCGGAAAAATTGTAAGGATTGAATCTTTAAGAACAGAGCCTGTTACGCATGGCTTTGTAAAACCGTTTTTCATAAATGAAGACCTCAGGACAGTCGCGATTGTTGAATAGTGGAGAGACCTGGTTGCTATTGATTGTTCCCGGTTTATGCCAGTTCATATTTCCAGGAATCTGGATTGATTTTTTTCTTATCGCTTTGTTTTATGTTTCCTTCAAGAGAAAAATTTTCCCTTTTTTCTTTATGGTATTTTTATGGAGTATAATATATTCCATCATAACGCTTGATAGTCCGGGAAAAGAAATGCTGACCCTTGGAGCTGTGTGGTATCTACTCGCGTCTTTTGAATTTAATACAGACATTGCAAGATCCTTTTTAGTTGTTGCTGGTTGTTGTGTTTATGTAACTATGAAATTCTGTATCACTTCAATGGGATGCACATGGGATATTCCGGTTACAATCAGTTTTGCGGCTATTTTTACAATGATACATACAATGATATGTCTTATTATAATATTTGTCAAAAACAATCTTTCCAGAGATAGATTGGCGACGGTATAATCTATGGAACAGAGACTTAAGAATTTTTTCCTGGTTGTTAAGATACTGCTGGCAATATTGTTGGTTCAGTGTTTGAATCTCCAGGTTATTCAGTTTTCGCATTACAGACGGCTTTCAGACCAGAACTGTATCAGGACGATTGATCTGGGGATTCCAAGAGGAAAAATTTTTGATAGAAACGGTCGTATTCTTGCTGAGGATAAAACATGTTTCAATCTTGTTTTTGTGCCTTATGATTTAAAGGAACCCCGTCGGGTCGCTTCGGTTCTTTCCAGAATTCTGGGCATTGACTATTATGAACTTATTACACAGCTTGAAAAAAAATCTTCGAATCCTTTTGAAAGGAGGATACTTAAAAGGAGATTGTCTCAATCTGAAATTGCCGTAGTGTCAGAATATGCTTTTAATCTGCCCGGGGTTTTCGTTCAGGCAGGGCTCGACAGGCAATACACTCTTGAAGAAGGTACTGCGCATTTACTTGGCTATACAGGTGAAGTCAGTCAGGAAGACCTTGAATTAATGAGGGATGAGGGTGTGAAAGCAGGTCATTTTATAGGAAAATACGGAATAGAAAAACAATACGACAATTTTTTGAGAGGCAAGTCGGGTGGCTACCAGATAGAGGTTGACGCTCATGGCCATCAAAGAAAAATTATCAGGGAGATAGCCATGGTACCTGGCAATAATCTGGTTCTTACTGTAGACCAGAGTATTCAGGAGGCGTGCATTGACGCGCTTGGTGATAGAACAGGTTGTATCGTTGTGATGGACCCTCGAACAGGAGAAGTTCTCGCGCTTGTAAGCAAGCCATCTTTTGAGCCATCAAATGTAGCAAAATACATCAAACCACCTTACAGCCGAAACAATCCATTTCTTAATCGGATAATCGCCGGACAATATGCGCCTGGTTCTATTTTTAAAATTATCACAGAGATTGCAGCTCTCGAGACAGGAGACATTGGCCAGCACGACAGAATTGAGTGCACTGGTAGTATGGAAGTGGGAGACAGGATTTTTCACTGCTGGAAGGAAGAGGGGCACGGATGGGTTGATATAAATCAGGCGCTACCTTTTTCCTGCAATGTGTTTTTTGGAACGATTGGTTCAAAAATTGGCGTGGAAAGAATTCTGGAATACGCGAATATTTTTGATTTTGGAAAACCCACAGGAATTGATCTACCCGGAGAAAAGGGGGGAAATCTTCCATCGGTTGCCGAATCGGGTGGAGCGATAAATATTGCAATAGGACAGGGCGCGATTACGGCAACACCAATTCAATTATGCGCAATGATATCCGCTGTTGCAAATGGCGGAAATCTCTGGAAGCCATTCATTGTAAAGAAAATTTTGGATTCCGGAAACAAAGTAATCAAAGAATTTCAACCGTTTTTAAGAAAAACCATTTTTATTTCGGACGATACCCTCACAATACTGAAAAGGGGATTGAAAAATGTTGTGAGATTCGGTACCGGCGCTGGTGCGAATGTAGCGGGAATTGAAATAGCAGGGAAAACAGGAACTGCTCAGATTGGACACAGAGATCTTGGATTGCCAACAAGGGGTGCATTTGCCTGTTATGCGCCTGCAGATAGTCCAAACATTGCAATGGTGGTTGTTCTTGATGATGGGAGTTCTTCTCAGGCAGCAAAAATTGCAGGGGCAATCATCAGAAAAGTTTATACTTCAGAAGGGACAAGGTCTGAGACCTCTATTTCTGACACTGAAATAGAATCTTTGCCATCCGGGAGTCAGGGGTTTGAATAAAATGGAGAATAAAGATCATCCGGGACGAGTTTTGTTGATAATAACTTCTGTTCTGACAGCGTTAGGAATTTTATTGCTTTACAGCGCTTCCAGAAGCGTTTCATCTGTTGCTTCAGGTCTGCCTGTTTATATAAAACAAGCAATATGGGTAATATTTGGAATTTTGATATTTCTATGGTTGAAAAACTTTGACTACAGACACTGGAGTAAATTCTCTCATATTATGTATTTCCTTATTCTTATCCTTTTGTTGATTGTTCTTGCCATAGGCACTGGCAGGGCGGGCAGATGGATCAGGATAGGCTGGTTCAATTTTCAACCATCTGAGTTTGCAAAGTTCGTTCTAATAGTTGTGCTGGCGAGGTATTTTTCTTTGCGAAATATCCAGAGATTTACAACTCTTCTTGGGGGCGTGTTAATAACAGGTATCCCATTTCTGCTGATTCTTATTCAACCAAATCTTGGAACAGCGTTTCTTTTGATTATCATATTTTTCACGATGGCTTATCTTGCGGGCGCTCAGCGAAAACACCTTTTAATTCTTATAATTGCTGGAATTCTTATAAGCCCATTTCTATGGATGGGACTGAAGGATTATCAAAAGCAGAGAATTTCTATTTTTTTAAATCCATGGAAAGACCCTTTGGGTAAAGGGTATAATATTCTTCAATCAAAGATTACAATCGGCTCTGGCGGTATTATTGGAAAAGGATTCCTCAAGGGCACTCAGACGAAACTAGCTTTTTTGCCAGAGTTCCACACGGATTTTATCTTTTGTTTGCTTGCTGAAGAATTCGGTCTTGCTGGAGTTATGGTTCTGTTGTTTCTGTACTATGTTTTTCTGACGCAGGCATTGAAAATCACGATTACAACTCAGGATCCTTTCGGGCGGCTTATTGGCACAGGCATTATGGTGATGTTTTTAACCCAGATTTTTGTCAACATTGGTATGGCTTGCGGAATTTTGCCTGTGGCAGGAATTCCACTCCCATTCTTGAGTTACGGAGGCTCTGCTCTTATTGTTTGTTTCATATGCGTAGCTACGGTTTATAATCTCTGGAAAAATACCACATTGTTCTGAGTTAAAAAATGTTTGATCTTGAAGCCATTCTGCGTTCTGTGCAAAAGCCAATCACATATCTGAACAACGAAGTAAACTCAATACACCCTGATACGAAAAATGCGCAGGTGAAAATTGCTCTCGGATATCCAGACACGTATGAGGTTGGAATGTCAAATCTTGGCATAAGAATTTTATATGATGTGATCAACAGCATCAACAAAGTTGCCTGTGAAAGATTTTTTGCTCCTGAAATAGATTTTGAACAGATTCTTCGAAGAGACAATACTTTTTTGTTTACACTTGAGTCAAAAAGGTCTCTGAAGGAATTTGATTTTGTTGGATTCAGCATTTCTTCAGAGTTGAACTACACAAATGTGCTGAATCTCCTTTCCCTTTCCGGAATTCCTGTTTATTCAGAAGAGCGCGAGGAAAGAGATCCTATTATTCTTGCTGGCGGAAACTGTTCATTTTATCCTGAGGCGCTTTCTGACTTTATTGATATCTGGATTGTTGGAGAAGCAGAAGAAGCTATTGTAGAACTTGTAGAATTTTACAGGGGACTAAAAGGTCTTAAAAGAAAACAGATTTTAAAAGAACTTGCAAAAAATGTTAGAGGCGTTTATGCGCCGAATTTTTATGTGGTCGACAATGAGGAAAATGTAAGGCCTGTTGAACAGGAAATTCCATATTTTATCGAAAGGCGATTTGTAAAGGACTTTGAAAAGGCTGCATTTCCTTCAAAATGGATTGTTCCGCTTTGTCAGATTATACACGACCGGATATCTCTGGAAATTATGCGCGGATGTCCTGGACACTGTCTTTTCTGCCAGGCCGGATTTTGCTATAAGCCAGTGAGAAAAAGAAGCGCGGATAAGATTATTGAACTCGGGCTGGAAGCATATAAGAATACGGGCTATGAGGAGATTTCCCTTCTTTCTTTTTCAGCAGGAGACCACCCTGAGATAGAAAAAATTGTTAAGGGACTGACAGAAAAATTTAGAGAGTCGAATGTTGCAATTTCCTTTCCTTCTCTAAGGATAGACAGTTTTTCATTCCATCTGGCCAATCGCATCAGTCAGGTGAAAAGGACAGGCCTGACTTTTGCGCCAGAAACAGGCGAATCATTGAGACCATTTATTGGAAAGCCGATTTCTGACGATAAACTTTTAATGCTGGCAAACGAAGCAAAAAAGACAGGATGGAAACAGCTGAAGTTGTACTTCATTATTGGCCTTCCCGGTGAAACAGATCAGACGATTTCAGAGATTGAAAATCTTATAAAAAAAGTTTCAAGAATAATCTCTGTAAAATGCTCATTCAATGTTTTCATTCCAAAGCCTCATACTCCCTTCCAGCGGGAAAAATTTCCGGATCGCCAGATGTATGAAGAAACAAGAAAAAGGCTATTGAAAAATTTTTCAAAAAATAATTTTGTGCGTCTGAAATTTCATCCTTATGAAGTAAGCTTGATAGAATGTCTTCTTTCAAGGGGAAACAGGAAAATCGGAAAGATCGTTGAAGATGTCTGGAAACAGGGCGGCAAAATGGAAAACTGGTCGGAATGTTTCAGTTTTGAAAGATGGCATAAAGCAATGGCTTTGAATTCCTTTGATTTTGAAGATTATCTCGGTGATAACCCCTTGATATGCAACAGATGGCGTCATATAAAAGCGTCAATGCCATTTGAAAAACTTTATGAAATAAGAAAGAATTATTATAAATCAATAACCACCTTTTCATAATTATTGCAGTTTGTTATTCATTATACCTGCTGAATTTCAGGGATAAGATTTCCCATATATGAATATTCAAGATATCCTGGATTTTTTTCAGTCAAATCCTCTGAAATGGTAAGAATTGTCTCTGTCTGCTTTCTGTTTTTGCAGGGATACATAATGGCTGAACCACCACCAGCATTCACTCTGACCCAGAATGAATCGAAGCCTGTTGCAGGATTTTGCATTCCATTGACAATTTCAGGAATTCTTCCTTTCAGATTTCCTCCTATAACTGGATGAATGCACAATCCTGTTCATATGAAAAGTTAAATATGCATGGCGGGCGGAAAACGTGATATAATGATTTTATGAAGGAAATTACATGTATTCTTCCTGTCGCAGGAATTGGCAAGCGGCTTCAGCCGCATACTTTTACCATACCAAAAGTGCTTTTGCCGGTTGCCGGCAAGCCAATACTCGGATATCTGATTGAGTATGTCAAAAAACTTGGCATAAACAGGATTATTTTTATAACAGGACATCTTGGAAGCAAGATCGTTGAGTATGTGCAGGAAAACTACAAAGAAATGGAATCAATATTTGTGAAACAGGAAGAGTTTCTTGGGCTTGGTTATGCTATTTTTCTTGCGGCTGAATATGTGAAAGGGCCTGTTTTCATAAATCTTGGAGACACATTGATTGAGGCAGACGCAAGAGATTTGATTGAAGATGGCGTCAGCTGGATTGCCCTGAAAGAAGTGGATGACCCAAGGAGATTTGGAGTTGCTATTACCGACGGCACAGGAATAATCACAAAAGTTATTGAAAAACCGCAGGAGTTTATTTCAAGGCAGGCATTGTGTGGAGCGTACTTTCTTGGTAATAGCGAATTGCTTTTTGTCTGTCTAAAAAAACTGATCAGTGAGGGGAAAAAAACCAGAAATGAATTTCAGCTTACAGACGCGATTGAAATGATGATAGAAAAAGGAGAAAAAATAATCGGATTTCCTGCGAAGGTCTGGCTGGATTGTGGAAAGGTTGAAACACTGCTTGAAACAAACAGGTATCTGCTTGCGACAAACAGGCCATTTGTTCCTTCTATTCCTACAGTCGTAATAAACGAACCTGTTTTTATAGACCCATCCGCCCAGTTAAGGAACTGTGTGGTTGGTCCATTTGTTTCCATTGGCAAAAATGTTTGCATGTCAAATGTTATTGTTCAAAATAGCATCATTAACGATAACGCCAATGTCAAAAATATCGTGCTTACCGATTCTGTTATAGGGTATTCAGCTTTTCTTGCTGGAAATCTTCAAAAGATTAATCTGGGAGATGCCTCTCAGGTTAGTTTAATGGGTGAAGAGGAATCCATCTTTTAATACTTTATTTTATGAATTCCTTGTGAACCGCTTTCAATGATTTCTGTCCTTCTTCCTTTTTTATGATGCAGGAAATTTTTATTTCAGAGGTGCTTATCATTTCAATATTTACTCCCGAATCCGCCAGGGCTTTAAACATTCTTGCCGCAACGCCTGGATGGTTCATCATTCCAAGACCTATTACTGTGATTTTTGCTATATTTGTATCAGAAGTTACATCTTTACATTTCAATTCTTTGCCGAGTTTTTTAGCAATTTCAAACGCCTTTTCAAACTCAGAAATGTTTACAGTGAAAGAGAGATCAGTATACCCGTTAGTGCTCACATTCTGAACAATAACATCTACATTTATACTGGCATTGCCCAGCTCGCCAAAAATCTTTGCCGCAATTCCAGGCCTGTCAGGGACATTAAAGAATGTAATTTTTGCCTGTTTTTCATCGAGCGTCACCGAAGACACCACTGCGCCTTCTTTGAAATCAACTTCAGTAACCATTGTTCCTCCATTGTCCACAAATGTTGATTTTACTGAAAAAGGTATGTGATATTTTTGCGCAAATTCGACAGCGCGGGATTGCATCACTTTTGCTCCTGCAGAAGCCATTTCCAGCATTTCTCTATACGAGATAACAGGTATAATGCGAGCGTCATGCACAATGTTTGGATCAGCGGTAAAAACTCCTGGAACATCCGTGTATATTTCACACTTTTCAGCTTTTATTGCTCCTGCAATTGCTATCGCTGTCAGATCTGAGCCACCTCTTCCGAGTGTTGTAATGCTATCCTGGGCGCTTATTCCCTGAAATCCCGCCACAACGACAATTTTGCCTTTTTTCAATTCTTCAATTATCCTTCTTGTGTCAACTGTGCGGATCTTTGCCTTTGTATGGGTGTTATCTGTTTTTATGCCGGCAAGAAAGCCAGGAAGACCTTCAGCCTCGAAACCCAGATTTTCAATAGCAATGCACAGTAAAGCCACAGAAACAAGTTCTCCTGTCGAAAGAAGCAAATCCATTTCTTTTGTCGGCGGGTTGGAAGTTATTTGTTTTGCA
>JAMWBU010000056.1 GCA_023819255.1 Candidatus Omnitrophota bacterium | reverse complement strand
TTACAAGTGGAAAAAACAGGGTATCCTGCCGGCGCTTGTCGGTACAACAGATACCCACGATGGAACATTCAGCAATCCTGAAAGAACCGCCATAGTTTCAGCCGACTTATCTGAAAAAAGCATTGTTGATGCGATTAAGAATAAAAAAAGTATTCTTATTTCTCCATATGCAGGAAGTGACTTTATGTATGGAGAAAACGACGCCATCTCTGAAGCATGGGATTTTTTGCTTGAAGCTAAGGAGATTAAAACAGCAAAAAAGGATTACATAAAAAATTTGTTGAAAGAAGCAGATCTGTTAGGATTGCTTGGCGAAAAATACCAGAAATTTCAAACAGGGAAATGATATGGAAAAACTGAAAAACATTGTCAGGTTTCTTGACAGGCTTCTTGACATTAAAAACATTAAGGATGATTCGTGGAACGGCTTGCAATGGGAAGGAAAGCAAGATGTAAAAAAAATTATGTGCACTGTTGATGCTGGAGCATCTGTTTTTGAAAAAGCCGTGGAAGAAAATGCGGACCTTATCATTGTCCACCATGGAATTTACTGGAAAAACACAAATCCTTCATTCACTGGCGCGAACAAAAAAAGGATGGAACTGCTTTGTAAAAATGGAATCTCTCTTTATGCCGCGCACCTTCCACTTGACATGCATCCTGAAATTGGCAATAATGTTCTTCTCTTGAAGATAATTGGAGCCAGAAGGTCAAAGCCCTTTTTCCCTTACAATGGCCAATCAATAAGCTATTGCGGCATTTTCACAAAAAAAACGAGGATTGAAGATATAGTGAATAAATTGAACGATTTACCTGGTATCAGGTGTCGTGTTCTGCCATATGGCAGGCAAGACATAAAAACAGTTGCTGTGATAAGTGGCGGCGGAGGATATGCTGGTTTCAATGAAGCGATAAAAGAAGAAGTTGACCTTTATATTTCAGGAGATACGCTTGAGGTTTTTCATTTAGCTAAGGACTCTGGAATGAATGTAATATTCGGCGGGCATCATGCAACTGAAACCCTCGGAGTAAAAGAAATTGCAGGAATCGTTGAAAAAAAATTTAATGTTGTCGCAAGATTTATTGATGTTCCAACAGGACTGTAAAAGTGATTTATCCATTCAAAGGATACAGATACTCAAAACAGGCAGGTTTGTTGAGCAATTTGATTGCTCCTCCTTATGATGTAATTAGCAGCCAGTACAGGAAAGATCTATTAAACCGGTCTCCCTACAATATCGTAAATTTGACCCTGCCAGATTCCTTTGATTCTGATTACCACTGCGAAATCAGCCAGAAACTTGATGATTGGTGCAGAGAAAAAATTCTTGTTCAGGATGAAACTGAAAATTATTATATCGTGGTTCAAAAATTTTTTTATGATGGAAGATATTTTGAAAGGCACGGTCTTATTGGGCTTTTTGACCTTAAAAAATCAGATAGGGTCATCACGCACGAAGTAATATTCAATAAATACAGGGATGACAGGATAAAGCTTCTTAATGCAACAAAAAGCAATCTGGAGCCCATCTTTTTGCTTTTTGAAGACAGGGAACACATTTTTGAAAAATCCGTGCGTCTCATTGATTATGGCGAAAAAATTGATTTTGAAGATACCTCAATAATGTTTGCTGGCTGCAAGCCAGAAATTTTATCAGATTTCATTGATAAAATAAGCAATGGAAATCTATTCATTGCTGACGGACACCACAGGTTTCAGGCGTCTTTAGAATTTTTTCAAACACATCCAGGCGCTCCCGGATACATTATGGTCTATCTTACAAATCTTTTTTCAGACGGACTTATTGTTCTTCCTACCCACAGGGCATTGAAAACAAATTTGACAGAAAATCAGATGAAAAAAATAAAGGATTTTTTCGAGGTGGAAAACAAGAAAAGTTTGAAGGAGACCATTGAGTCAATCGAAAATAAGGAAAAAATCAGTTTAGGCGTTTATCATAACAAAAACTACCAGGTGTGGACGGTTAAGGAAACCGGGAAAATAATAAACCTGTTGCCTGAAAGATACTCAAATGAGTGGAAATCCCTGGATGTTGTCATCTTACATCAATTTTTGATTGAAAAAATCTTTGGTATCCCGTCAAAAGAGAAGCTTTATTATGACAGAGATCCGCAGTTGATTGTTGACTATGTTAACCAGAATCCGGACACAATCGGCTTTTTTATGCAGACTCCAGATTTAGTGAAAATAAAACAGGTCTCAACCAATGGAGAAATCCTTCCTCCGAAGACCACTTACTTTTTCCCAAAGGTTCCTTCAGGTCTTGTTATAGCGAGATATGTTTGAACCAGAATATCCTGTTATCGTTGTTGGAGCCGGACATGCAGGAATTGAGGCAGCTCTTGCGTCAGCAAGAATGGGGCTGAAAACCCTACTCATCACCGCAAATCCTGACACCATAGCAAAACCAAGTTGCAATCCTGCAATAGGAGGCGTTGGCAAAGGCCAGATTGTTCGCGAGATTGACGCGCTTGGTGGCGAGATGGCTCTTGCCACAGACATAACCGCCATACAATTCAGAATGCTTAACACAGGAAAAGGCAGGGCTGTCTGGAGTCCACGAGCGCAGATTGATAGATGGCAGTACTCTGATTATATGAAAAATGTTCTAATAAACCAAAAAAATCTTACTATAGCGATGGGAATTGTTGTTAGGATTGTTGTTGACCATTACAGTGTCTCAGGCATTATTCTGGAATCGGGCCAGCAGATTAAATGCAAATGTGTAATTTTGTGTCCTGGCACATTCTTAAATGGCATAATCCATATTGGAACAAAAACATTTCCAGCGGGAAGAATGGGGGAATTTGCCGTTAGAAACATTTCTGAATGTTTTGAAGAACTTGGTTTTGAAGTAGGCCGGTTGAAAACAGGCACCCCACCAAGAATCAGTAAAGCCTCAATTGATTTTAAGAAACTCAAAGAGCAAAAAGGCGATGAAAAACCCGCGCCTTTTTCATACAGGACTTCTGCCATAGAAAGACCTCAGATCAGTTGCTGGTTAACTTCAACAAGAGCCGAAACAATCGATATAATAAGAGAAAATCTTGACAGAGCGCCTTTATTTACAGGCCAGATTCGTTCAACCGGGCCAAGATACTGTCCTTCAATTGAAGTGAAGGTCGTAAGGTTTCCAGAAGTAAACAACCATCACCTTTTTCTTGAACCAGAAGGAATAGATACTGACGAAATCTATGTCAATGGATTTGCAACAAGCATTCCTGTGGATGTTCAGGAAAAGGCACTGAGGACAATTCCAGGACTGGAGAATGTAAAGGTTATTCGCTATGGATACGCGATAGAATATGATTTTGTTCCGCCATATCAGATTAAGCCCACTCTTGAAACAAAAAAAATAAAGGGGCTGTATCTGGCAGGTCAGATCAATGGAACAAGTGGATACGAAGAGGCAGCAGCCCAGGGATTGATTGCCGGCATCAACGCGGCAGCCTGTATTCTTCAAAAAGACACACTTCTTCTTAGAAGGGACAATTCTTACATCGGTGTTTTGATTGACGACATCACGACAAGAGAGATTACAGAGCCATATAGAATGTTCACATCAAGGGCTGAATACAGGCTTATTTTAAGGCAGGATAATGCTGATTTTCGTCTTATGGAATACGGTTTCAAGTACGGGCTCATTGATGAAAATACATTTAAGACAATGGAAGAAAACAAAAAAGCAACACAGAAATTCTGTGGTATGCTGGAAAAAAACTATCTATCAGGTTCAGAAGAAAAGATATCCCTTGCGGACCTATTGCGCAGACCTGAAAATTCAATTGATGACATCATTCAATTCTGTGAAGAAATCGCTGGATTGCCCGAACATGTAAAAGAAGAGATAGAGATAGAGATAAAATACTCAGGCTACATAAAAAGAGAGCTTGAAATGATAAAAAAAACCTCGCAGATAGATGAACATTTGATTCCTGAAGGGATTAATTATGAATGTGTTAGTGGAATGTCGACAGAAGCAAGAGAGAAATTAAAAAAATTCAAGCCATTTACCATTGGTCAGGCAAAAAGAATTGATGGAATAAGGCCTTCGGATATTACAGCGATCTATATTCACCTAAAAAAAATCCGGAGAATTTAATACCAGCCTGTATTATTTTCTCTTACAACTTCTTTCTCCCCATTTTTTCAAATCCCCCTCAAGCACCCTTTATGAAAGGGGGAAGCAGGAAGAAAAGAAAGAGAGGGTAGGCGAGATTTTCCAGGAAGATTGCAGAATTAGCGCTTGAATTAGTTTTAATTTACGACTGACAGAATTTTTGCGCGCGGAAAAAAGATGATAAAATTTTTGCCAGTACAACAAAAAATAAAAAAATGCCTGATTCTGAAAAAATTAAAAGCATTGAGGAAGCAATAGCCCTGATCAAAGATGGGGACACTATTGCCACAGGCGGCTTTGTTGGAAATTGCCATCCTGAAAAACTTTCACATTTTCTTGAAAAAAGATTTCTTCAGACAGGTCATCCGCGAAATTTAACAATAGTATACGCAGCAGGTCAGGGAGATGGAAAAACAAGGGGAATTAACCATTTTGCGCACGAGGGTATGACAAAAAGGGTCATTGGCGGACACTGGAATTTAGTGCCTGAAATGGGAAAACTTGCCCTTGAAAATAAAATTGAGGCATACAACTTTCCTCAGGGTGTCATTTCTCATCTGTACCGGGACATTGCGGCAGGAAAACCAGGAACAATTACCCATGTCGGGCTTTATACATTTGTCGACCCTCGTTTTGGTGGCGGAAAACTGAACAATATCACGAAGGAAGATCTCGTAAAACTGATTGAGATTGATGGCAGAGAGTGGCTTTTTTATAAAGCATTTCAAATAAATGTTGCCTTAATCAGGGGAACAACTTCTGATAAAAATGGTAATATCACAATGGAAAAAGAGGCAGGAAGCCTGGAGATGCTGGCAATGGCTATGGCAGCAAAAAATTCAGGCGGCACTGTCATTGCCCAGGTTGAAAGAACAACCGATGAAGTTTCAAATCCATACCTTGTGAAGGTTCCAGGGATTTTTGTTGACGCAGTCGTGCTGGCTGAAAAACAGTATCATCAGCAGACATTCGCGGAAGAATACAACCCTGCCTATTCAGGCGAGAAAAGGATCCCACTTGAGATCCTATTTGGGAAAATGCAACTTGACGAAAGGAAGATTATATGCAGAAGAGCAGCGATGGAAATAAAGCCCGGCTATATTGTAAATCTCGGAATTGGAATGCCAGAAGGCGTCGCAATGGTTGCAGCGGAAGAAAAAATACTGGATAAAATTACCCTCACTGTTGAGGCAGGCGCTGTCGGCGGAATCCCTGCAGGTTCATTAAGCTTTGGAGCAGCCTACAATCCAGAGGCAATTATTGACCAGCCCTATATGTTTGATTTTTACGATGGGGGCGGCCTTGATGTTGCTTTTCTTGGACTGGCGCAGGTAGATTGCGAAGGAAATGTGAATGTAAGCAGGTTTTCTTCAAGAATCGCCGGCGCCGGAGGTTTTATAAATATCTCTCAGAACGCAAAAGAGCTTGTATATTGCGGAAGTTTTACAGCAGGCGGGCTTTGCGTTGAAGTAAAGGATGGAAAACTGAAAATTATTCAGGAAGGAAAGCATAGAAAATTTCTGAAAGAGGTTGAACAGGTTACTTTCAGCGCAGATTATGCCAGAAAAAAAGGTCAGAAGGTCCTTTATATCACAGAAAGGGCGGTTTTTTCTCTCGGGAAAAATGGAATTAAGCTTGTGGAAATTGCGCCAGGGATAAATTTAGAAAAAGATGTTCTTTCAAAGATGGAATTTGCTCCAGAAATTTCTCCGGAATTGAAAATAATGGAGCCGGTATTATTTCAGGAAATGCCAATGGGCATAAAGGAGAGAATTTGAAAAGGGTTTTTATTATAAGCGCTGTAAGAACAGCCATAGGAAGTTTCTGCAAGAGTTTAAGCGATGTTCCTGCTATTGAGCTTGGCTCGATTGTGATAAAAGAGGCAATAAAAAAGGCAGAGATTTTACCCCAGAATGTAGATCAGGTGATTATGGGAAATGCGCTGCAGGCAGGACTTGGACAGAATCCTTCCCGACAATCAGCGTTAAAGGCAGGTTTGCCTGTTAACATTTCAGCAATGACAGTTAATAAGGTTTGCGGTTCAGGCTTGAAAGCCGTGGATCTTGCATTTCAGGCAATAAAAACGCAGGATGCTGAGATTGTTGTCGCAGGCGGAATGGAAAATATGAGCCGCGCGCCCTACATCATTGAAAAAGCCCGCACCGGATATAAACTTGGAGATGGAAAACTCATTGATTCTATGATTCATGATGGATTGTGGGATGTTTTCAACAATTATCATATGGGCATAGCCGGAGAAAATCTTGCTGAAAGATATTCAATTTCAAGACAGGCGCAGGATGAATTTGCTTTTGATTCACAGCAAAAATGCAAAAAGGCAATGCTGGATGGAAAATTTAAAGACGAAATAGTTCCTGTTATCATCAGGGAAATTATCTTTGAAACAGATGAATTTCCAAGGTATGATACGAGCATTGAAAAACTATCAAAACTAAAACCGGTATTCAAGGAAAACGGCACAATCACTGCGGGAAACGCGTCTGGAATTAATGATGGAGCAGCCGCAGTTGTTGTGGCGTCTGAAGATGCTGTTTCAAGAATGTCTCTTAAACCAATGGCAGAAATTATTTCGTTCGGCGAGGCCGGACTTGAACCTGCCCTTATGGGGCTTGGTCCTGTTCCTGCGACAGAAAAAGCCCTGCAAAAGACAGGGTTATCCCTTGATGAAATTGATTTAATCGAAATCAATGAAGCATTTGCCGCCCAGGTTCTTGCGGTAAGCAAAATACTGAAACTTGATATGAAAAAAGTCAATGTCAATGGCGGCGCGATTGCGCTTGGCCATCCAATAGGAGCAAGCGGAGCAAGGATCCTTGTCACATTATTGCACGAGATGAAAAAAAGAAGTTCTAAATACGGGCTTGCCACGCTCTGCATTGGAGGCGGCGAAGGCGTCGCAATGATAGTGAAAAATAGTGGGTGAGGTCACTTTAGTTATATTGGAATCTTATTTTTTTGATTCCAGCTTCTGGATGAGTTTAGGTATAACCTCAAAGATATCTCCGACAATTCCAAGGTTTGCTACCTTGAAAATAGGCGCGTCAGGGTCCTTGTTAATGGCGATAATGTAATCAGAGGTTGACATCCCTGCAAGATGCTGAATTGCCCCTGAAATTCCGCATGCAATGTAGATTTTTGGTTTTACAGTCTTTCCTGTCTGTCCGACCTGATGCGGGTATGGTATCCAGCCAGAATCCACTGCTGCGCGCGAAGCACCCACAGCGCCACCAATAAGTTGAGCCAGTTTCCCGATCATTTCAAAATTTTTTGGATCCGCAAGTCCTCTTCCGCCTGAAACAATAATTTCTGCTTCCTGTAGGTCAATTGTTTGCTCAACCTGCTGTTTCGAAATGAGATCAACCCTGCATGTTGCGTTGAAACTTGTAAAATCCTCTTTTACAATAAGCCCTGTTCTGTTTCCGATAAGTTTTGCTTCTTCGACTGCTTTTGGTCTGATTGTTGCCATTTGCGGCCTGTGGTTTTCACAAATGATTTTTGCCATCAGATTCCCACCATAGGTTGGTCTTATCTGCTGGAGAAGTTTTGTTTCAGGATCAATGGCTAAATCTGTGCAGTCAGCAGTAAGACCTGTTTTTAATCTTGCTGCTACCTGAGGAATAAAACTTCTTCCAATCATTGTCGCAGAAGCAAGAACGATATTTGGCCTGTATTTTTTTATCAATTCTGTCATCAGGCAGACATAAATATCCTGTCTAAATTCATCAAGGCTATCATCTTCGACTACATAGACCTTTTCTGCTGCGCGATTGAAAAGTTCCTGTGCCATTTCAGTGCAATTTGAGCCAAAAATAACACCGCATACTTCTTCTTTTAATGTTTCAGCCAGTTTCAAAGATATTCCAAGAAGCTCATATGATACATGGGAAAGCTTTCCATTTTTTTGTTCAGCGAAAAACCAGATTCCTTTATACTGGCTTATGTCCGCTGAGGGTGTCTTCTTTTTTTCTTCAAATATCTCAATGGCATTTTCAGGACATTCTTTAACGCACAACCTGCATAAAGTGCATTTTTCATTAATCTGCGCCCTGCCATTTTTATCGAGTTCAATTGCGCCCGAAGGACAAACTTCAATACAGATTTTACATCCAGTGCATTTTTCTTTATTAACCCTGATTTCCATTTTATGCGACTCCCAATTTTTTTAGTTCCTGATAGATTGTTTCTGCCAGTTCTTCAGGTTCTCCTTTGACAATTTTTCCTTCCTTTTTTATCTCTGGCCTCCATATTTCCACAACCTTTGTTGGCGAACCATCCTGTCCAAACTGAAGCTCATCTCCGCCGATGTCATTTTTTGTCCAGACAGGTATCTGCGTTTTTTTAGATTTTAGCATCCCTTTTAAAGATGGTAATCTTGGTTCATTGATTTCTTTTATCACAGTAATTACCACAGGAAGAGGAGATGTAAGGGTTTCATAGTGGTCCTCAAGAAGACGGACACATTCAATTCTGTTATCAGCGATGTTTATAATCTTGCTCACATATGTTATTACAGGTATTTCAAGATGTTCTGCAAGTTCTGGACCAACCTGTCCTGTGCTTCCATCCATTGCCTCCCTTCCGCATAAAACAACGGAAAAATCGCCTATTTTTCTAATTGCTCGTGCAAGAGTGTATGATGTTGCAAGTGTATCGCTTCCCGCAAAAGCCCTGTCGCTTATAAGATATCCCTGATCGATGCCAAGCGATATCGCTTCTTTCAAAACTGCCTCTGCTTGCGGCGGACCCATTGATATTGCAATGGTGGTCCCGCCAAACCTTTCCTTCAATCGCAAAGCCTCCTCCACGGCGTAGTAGTCGTAAGGATTTAGAATACTCGGTACGCCTTCTCTTACAATTCTTTTTGTTTCAGGATCAACCTTTACTTCCATTGTATCCGGGACCTGTTTGAGGCAAACTATGTAGTTCATCTAACCTCCTGATTACATTTTTCTTAAAAGAATAAAAATACCTGAAGCAATCAGAATGAGTCCTGTGATGGATTGAACGATTCTTTCAGGCACCAGTTTTGCGAAAAAATTTCCAAGAAAACAGGCAATAAGGGTGCTGAGAACAAAAGCAATCATAGCACCGATAAAAACAGGCACGATTGACCCGCTTTTTGCGCTCATTGAGAAGCATACAAGCTGGGTCTTATCGCCTATTTCAGCAATAAAAATTGTCGCAAAAGTAAGCCAGAAAAATTGCCAGTTCATTTTATCTGCTCCTTTACTTTGTCCATAAACTGCCTTTTTATTTCTTCAAGGGCTTTTTCTGTTGTTCCTTCAATCCTTAAAACAATCGCAGGTTGCGTGTTTGAGACCCTTGCCAGAGCCCAGCCATCAGGAAAATAAACTTTTACCCCATCAATATCAGATATCCTGTATCTGGTTTTATAAAAGTCCTTAATGGCTTCAACTATTTTGTATTTTTTTTCCTCGCCAACCTCTATTCTTATTTCAGGGCTTGAATAATACCTTTTTTTATCTTCAAGTAACTGTTGCGGTTTTTTACCGGTGCTCTCCAAAATCCTTAAAAGCCGAAGACAGGCATATATTGCGTCATCAAAACCAAAATATTCATCGGCAAAATAAATGTGCCCTGAGAGTTCTCCGCCAAGTTCTGCTTTTTCCTCCATAAGCTTTGCTTTAATCAGAGAATGGCCGGTTTTCCACATAATCGGCCTTCCGCCCGCATTTTTTATTTCTTCTTCAAGCGCCAGTGTGCATTTTACATCGAATATTACAGTGGCACCAGGTTTTCTTTTCAGAATATCAAGTCCGAAGATTATCAGCAGTTGATCTCCCCATAGAATGCTTCCATCACTTCCTATTACGCCGATTCTGTCGCCGTCTCCGTCAAGTCCAAAGCCCGCATCAAATTTTTTTTCTTTCACAAGATTAATAAGGTCTTTCAAATTTTCGGCAACAACAGGGTCTGGAAGATGGTTTGGAAATGAATTGTCGCTTTCAAGGTACAGTCCTTCAAAATCAATGCCAAGGGCAGAGAAAAGCTTCCTGACAAAAGGACCTGCTGTGCCA
>JAMWBU010000055.1 GCA_023819255.1 Candidatus Omnitrophota bacterium | reverse complement strand
CAACAGCTTATGCCAAGGGAATTAAGGCATAACTTAGGAGAGTATTATACTCCTGATTGGCTGGCAGAAAGATTATTAAATATGCTTGAGGCTGGAAGATTTGAAGGAAATCCGGATAGAAGAATACTTGACCCTGCTTGTGGCTCAGGAACTTTTCTTGTTCTTGCTATTAAAAAAATCCGTGAATATGGATGGGAAAATGCTATCCCTGAGGATAAATTGCTTGAAAAAATTCTTTTCAATGTTGTGGGATTTGACCTGAACCCCTTAGCTGTCATTTCTGCAAGGACAAACTATCTTTTAGCATTGGGAGATTTACTTACTCACCAAAAAAGCGAGATAAACATACCTATTTATATTTGCGACTCCATTATGACGCCTCAAGAGGGGGAAGATTTATTTGGGAAAGGAATATTAAAATTTAACACTGCGGTTGGTATATTTTCAATACCCAAAAGTCTTGTCCAGGCTCGTTATATAGATGCCCTCTCAAACTTTCTTGAAGAGGCGGTGAAACTTTCACTTAACAAAGAACAATTTATTGACAAACTCTGTCAAAAGTTGCCTTTAAATCCAAAACAAGATAATGATGATATAGAAATTGTTTATGGCTTATATGAAAAACTTCTCAATTTAGAAAAGCAGGGCATAAATGGCATCTGGGCAAGGATTATCAAGAATGCCTTTGCTCCACTTTTTGTGGGTGAGTTTGATTATGTTGTTGGTAATCCGCCGTGGGTGAATTGGGAACATTTACCGGAGAATTACCGAAATCAGATGATACCACTATATGAAAAAGTTTATAACCTTTTCCCGATAAAAGGCTTTCGAAGAAGACATGGCAGTACCAAAATAGATATTTCTACTCTGATAACTTATGTTTCCCTTGACAAATATCTCAGGAGAAATGGGAAACTCGGATTCTTAATAACGCAATCTGTATTTAAGACGAACGCTGGTAAAGGATTCCGAAGATTTTTATTACCAAGAGGTATATCAGTTAAAGTTGTTTATGTTGACGATATGGTAGAACTTAAGCCATTTGAGGGTGTCGGAAATAGAACATCAATTGTAATCTTGCAAAAGGGGAAAAATACAAGATACCCTGTCCCTTATAACTACTGGATTAAAAAGGTCAAAGGAGTTGGGATAAAGGATGACCTAAGACTTGATGAAGTAACCCAGATTGCTACCTATAAACAATTCTATGCAGAACCGGTAGACGCCAATGACCCCACTTCACCCTGGATTACAGGAAGACCAAAAGCAATAAAGGCGGTAAAGAAAGTTTTGGGACAATCAGATTATGTTGCTCACGAGGGAGTGAATTCAGGTGGTGCGAATGGGGTTTATTGGGTTGAAATAATTGATAAAAGACCTGATGGGCTTGTCATAATATCAAATATTACAGAAGGAGCGAAGAAAAAAGTTGGTAGCATAGAAACTGCTATTGAGCCAGATTTACTTTATCCATTGCTTAGAGGAAGGGATGTAAAGAGATGGAAGGCAGAACAATCGTTTTGGATAATTGTTCCGCAGGCCCCAAGTAGCCCGATGCATGGCTATCCAGAAAGCGAATTAAAAACTAATTCTCCAAAGACTTTTTTGTATCTTGACCGATTTAGAAAAATTCTTGAAAATCGTCCCGCTTATCTTAAATATCTTAGAAATGAGCCATTTTATTCGCTATACGACATTAAGAAATACACCTTTGCTCCCTATAAGGTGGTGTGGACAAGAATTGCAAATATACAAGCGGCAGTAATATATGAAAAAGATGGTAAGTCAATCATTCCACAAGAGACTATAAGTTTAGTGCCTTTTGATAATAAGGATGAAGCTTATTATTTCTGCGCATTGATAAACTCTTCTCCATTTCAATATGCTTGTGTTTCATATTCCCAAGCAGGTGGTAAAAGTATGGGATCTCCTCATGTCTTAGAAAACATCCGGATTCCCAAATTCGACCCTAAAGATAAACTTCATCTTAAACTTGCTGAACTTTCAGAAGAGGCACATAGCTTGGCAAGAAGTGAAGACCAGCAATCACTTAAAAAGATTGAAGAAGAAATTGACAAAATCTCTGCCCAAATTTGGGGGCTAACTTCCGAGGAATTGAAAGAAATAAAACTATCACTGAAGGAAGTAAGTAAAAGTGACAAATAATGATTCAAGAGAATTTAAAGAATTTTTGTTGAGTGAATATTCTAATATCGCTGAAGCACATTTTAAATCTATAGAAAGCATATCTGCGTTCTTCAGATATTACTTGCTTATAATGTCTATCCCAATTTCTTCTGTCGCAGTAATTTCTCAAATTGGCTCAGACGTTGATCAGCTTAAAAGTATCATTAATCAATATAAGTTACCCATATCAATTATATTATTTTCTGTTGTTTTGATCGGTGTTGGAGTGCTTTGTTACATCATCAATCTAAGATTGGATTGTATTCTATATGCTCGGGCAGTCAACGGCATAAGGAAATTTTTCTATGATAAATTTATGGAGGATATTAATTTAAAACTGCGTTGGCGGGCACTACCACAAAGTCCACATATCCCTTTCTATTTTGAGAAGAGTTTTTTCCTTCCTGTCGTTTGCGTTTTTGGAGTTATGAACTCTTTATATTGCTTTTTAGGACTTTGGGTTTTTAATGGAAGGTGGAAGGGGTCTGGGGTGCCGCTAATTGCGGCAGTATTTAGTATCCACTTCATTTTATACTGGTGGCACGCAAGACATAGAGAGCTTTCTTATTTAAAATCAAGTAAGCTTGGCATAGATATTGATGGTGTTATCAATAAACATCGCGAGCATTTCTGCGCCATTCTCAAAGAAAAAACTAAGAAAGAAATTAAACCCGAAGATATCCTCATCATGCCTGTCAATGAATATTCGCATAATGGAGTAACGTGAGAAGAAGAAAAGAAAGTATTTAATGACCCCAGATATTGGATAGATATGCCAGTAGTGGAAGATGCATCTTACAGAATTAGAGGGCTGGGCAATATATTTAAAGCCAAAATATATATTTTCACTTCCCGCCCTTGGCCTGATGCTGAAAATAAAGAAGACCTTATAAAACATATAGAGTACTTTTGTAAGGATATAAGAAGTTTTTCTTTAAAATTATTATTACTAAAAGTGGCAACAAAATTAAGATTTCCATTGGCTCTCATAAAACTATTAAAAGAAGAGCCAATAAAAGTAATTACAAAGCAGTGGCTAAAAAAGAATAATATTATTTATAACAAATTAGTTTTTGAGAAGGGGAATGATTATTCTTCTGATACGAGTGGCAACTTTCGCAACAGATTTTATATTTCAAGAAAAGAAAAAATTCGTTTTTTTGTTGAAGATGATCTTGAAAAAGCAATAAAGTTAGCATACACCTGTGATGTAGTTTTTTTAATGAAGCATCCCTATAATCAACCAAATGACAAACTGCAAAAAGAAATCAAGGAAATAAGAAGAAATTTACTGAGTAACATAATTGTTGTCAATAACTGGACTGAAATTTATCAACATTTAAGGCGTTTAGTATGAAAGTTTTATTAGTAGAGCCACAGAAATCAAGGAGATATCACACTCAATATCCGCCTTTAGGACTCCTCAAACTTGCCGCTTATCATAAGAAACGAAAAGATAAAGTAAAATTTGTAAGAGGCTTTGACGATAATGGATTTTACCCGGATAAAATCTATATTACAAGCCTGTTTACATATGCCTGGTATCCCGTTCATGAGGCCATTAGATACTATAGCAAAAAATACAAGAAGGCAGAAATTGTAGTAGGAGGAATTTACGCAACTTTATGCGAAGAGCATTTAAAAAAAACCTTTAAAGATCGGATCAGAATCCATAAGGGAATATGCGAAGAAGTTGAAAATATCCTACCAGATTATTCACTTGTTCCTGAATGGAACGCAAGTATAATTTTTGCTTCCCGGGGATGCATAAGAAATTGTCCCTTCTGTTCAGTTAAAATTTTGGAACCTGAATTTAAACCAAAGAAAACCATAAAGCATTTAATTCACCCCGGGCATAAAAAAATCATTTTATGGGATAATAATGTTCTTGCATCTCCGTATTGGGAAGATATTTTTCAGGAACTTCAAGAGTCTAAATTAGAGATAGACTTTAATCAGGGAATAGATGCGAGGTTAATAAATTTAAAAGTCGTAGAACATTTGAAAAGACTTAAGATTTCTATTATAAGGCTTGCTTATGATATTCAAGGAATAAAGAAATACTTGGAACATGCAATTAGTTTATTAAAAGAAGCAGGCTTTAATGGAAGACAAATATTAGTATATTGTTTGTACAATAATCCTTTTGAAAAGGATACACCAGAAACATTTTTAAGTCGTATACAAGACCTTATAGATTGGGGAGTAGTAAGTTATCCAATGAGATATGAGCCACTTGAACCAAGACAAAAAAATACTTATGTCTCTCCTTATTGGACTCAGGAACAGCTTGAGATGGTGGCTAAAGCAAGAAGGGTTTTGGGTTATGGGGGCGCATTCCCTCCTTATGAAGGATTAAGAAAAAAGTTTCTTAATGCTAAAACTTTTGAACAGGCTTTTGAACTCAACCCACCTTGCAAGTAAGTTTTATTTACTTGACCGATTTTGGAGAGCGATTGTTAGGTAAAGGAAGGAACCGGAATATACAATTTATAATAAAAGTCGCGTTGCTTAATTTTCTTAGATATTGCTATACCAGTTTGAGCGTCATCATTTTTTTTATGAAATTCATCAGTAATATTTTTTGTTCATTTTTGTGTTTAAATACTTCTTCTCTATGGGATCAGTATAACTTAAACAAAATTCACATTTTGCCCCGTGGGATAGCTTGCGGAATTAATATATAAATTCTCTATTTAACGCATAACTGTCCGGGCGCAAAAACATCACGTTGGTTGAGAGTGTGTAATTGCTACTGATGACCGCTCAATGGTAAAATTATATTAAACCGGGAAGGCTATTATGGGTGAAAATTATAAATCGATGCTTATTGCGCTTGCAGGGGTTTCAACTGATAAAACAAAAATTGGATACAAGATGTTTGAAGACCTTCTTGCCAGCAATTTCAATGTTAGAGGTATCAATCCTAAAAACGGTGAGATTCTCGGACAGAAAATTTACAGAAATCTTTTTGAACTTGAACAAACGCCTGACATTGTTGTTATAGTAGTAAAACCAGAAATAGCCGAAAAAGTTGTTGACGACGCGGGTAAAAAAGGTGTAAAAAAAATCTGGTTTCAGCCAGGCGCTGAATCAGATGCCGCTATAAAGAGGGCGCTTGATTATGGAATGTGGGTAAGTTATGGTAAGTGTTTTATGAGCGAAAACGGGATATGGTAATATGAAAGATTTCACAGTGCTTATTGGCGGAAAGGCAGGCGATGGAATTGATAGGGCAGGGTTAATAATTGCTCATATTTTATCCTCCACTGGATACAGGATATTCATACATCGTGATTATCCGTCTTTGATTAGGGGCGGACACACATTTTCTGTTATCCGGGCGAGTGAAAGAAGTATATTTGCTCACAGGGAACAAATAGACATACTCATTGCTTTGAACAATGAGACATTGAACTTGCATCGAAAAAAACTAAAGGAAAATTGTTTTTACATATATGATTCAGGGCAAACCAAATTAGACGGAGATGCATGCGGAACAGGAATTCCGATTGCCGGCATTTTGAAAGAAGAAAATGCGCCGGAACTTATGAAGAACTCCTGCCTTATAGGCGCATTTGGAAAAGCCGCAGGGGTTGATTGGGATATAATTGAAAAAGTTTTCAAAATAAGCATACCGAAACAGGTTGAACTGAATTTAAAGGTCGCAAAAAGGGGATATGAGTTTTCAGAAAAATTGCTTGATATCGAAAAAATTGGTCAGGCGCATTTGCCTGTGCTTACAGGAAATGAAGCGATAGGTCTTGGCTTGATTGCAGGAGGGCTTAATGCCTACATAGGTTATCCGATGACACCTTCATCAGGTCTTTTGCATTTCCTTGCTGAAATTGCTCCTGAATTCAATCTTCAGGTAATTCATGCAGAAAACGAGATAGCCGTAATAATGATGGCTCTTGGTTTTGCATACGCTGGGAAAAGAGCTGTGGTTGGAACTTCAGGGGGCGGATTCTGTCTGATGAATGAGGGTTTGAGTCTATCGGGTATGGCTGAATTGCCTGCACTTATAATTCTCGGTCAGAGAACAGGTCCAAGTACAGGACTTCCAACATATACAGGACAAACAGAATTGTTTTATGCGATTCATTCAGGACACGGTGAATTCAGTCGACTTGTTGTTGCGCCAGGCGATCAACATCAGGCGTACTTCTGGTCAGCAACGGCTCTAAATCTTGCCTGGAAATACCAGATTCCTGCAATTATTCTGTCTGACAAAACTCTTGCTGAAGGAATAAGCAGTTTTGATATTGAAAAAGCAGGCGAAGTTGATGTGTCAGCCCCTTTATTATGGGATAAAAATGACTTATATAAAAGATATCAGAACTCTGAAAACGGGGTATCTTCCTTATGTTTTCCACCGCAAAATAATGCGGTTATAAAAGTGAACAGTTATGAACACGACGAGTTCGGAATAACAACTGAGGATTTTGAAATTACTCGAACGATGCAGGAAAAGCGAATAAGAAAAAAGGAATTTTTATTAAGCGAGATTGAGGAAAATTATCAGTGCGTAAATGTTTTTGGAAACAAAGATTCAGAAACAGCAGTTTTGTGCTGGGGATCTAATATGCCTGTTTGCGTTGAAGCGGCTGAAAAATTCGGATTAAAGGTTATTCAGCCGGTTGTTTTGCATCCTTTTCCATTAAAACAATTTAGCGACGCGATGTCAGGGGTCAAAAAATCGATAGATGTTGAATGCAACGCAACTGCTCAAATGGCAGAATTAATAAAAAAGTATGGTTTTTCAGTTGAAGAAAAAATTTTGAAATATGACGGCAGGCCTTTTTCTGTTGATGAACTTGAAAGTAAACTTGAAAGGATTTTGAGATGAATCAAGTTAATTTAGGTACACATGCAAAAAACACATGGTGCATCGGTTGCGGGAATTTTGCAATACTCAATGCGATAAAAAGCGTGATAACAGAATTGATAAAAGAGGGTAATCCTGCTGAAAATTTTGTGCTGGTCTCCGGCATTGGATGCCATGCAAAAATTGTTGACTATATAAATCTAAACAGTTTCTACTCTTTGCATGGAAGAGTGGTACCTGTGGCTGAAGCGATAAAGATCGCAAATCCAACCCTTAAAATCATTGGATTTTCAGGTGATGGCGATTCTTACGGAGAAGGGCTTGAACATCTTTTGTTTGCCGCAAAGAGAAACATTGACATCACAATGATTATTCATAACAACCGGGTATATGGACTAACAACAGGCCAATTTACCCCGACTTCGCCAAAGGATTTCAAAGGACGCTCAACACCCTATGGAAATAAGGAAATGCCGTTCAATCCGCTTGAATTGATGCTGGCAAGCGGAGCAACCTTTGTCGCAAGAGGGTTTTCACACGGAATTGACCTGCTGAAAAATATTTTTAAGCAGGCAATATCGCATAAGGGATTTTCAATTGTTGATGTTTTGCAGGTTTGCGTAACCTTTTACAATATGTACAGTTATTACAGCCAGCGGGTTTATCTGATGGAAGGCCATAATGAACAGGATTTCGAAGCGGCGGTGAAAAAGGCGAGAGAGTGGGACTATAATTCTGATACAAAAATACCACTTGGAATATTTTATCGAAATGATTTGCCAGCATTTGAGGATTCATTTTTGAAAAGTCAGAAATCCGGAATTGACAGAAAAGAAAAAATCAAAAAAATACTTGAAAATTATACCATCGGTTGAGGAAATTTCTCCAAGCCCCTCTTTTTCCCTCACCATTTCCCTTTCTTAAAGGGAGATATAGGGGGATTTTCAAAAGCAATTTCCCTCTTTCATAAAGGGGGATGGCAGGGGGTTTTTGAAAATGAGCAACAACTGAAAAATCTCCCCCGCCCCTCTTTGAGAAAGAGGGGAGAAAAAGAAGAGGAGAGAAAGGTGGAATTATGAAAGGTCATCATCAACTATTTTAACCTCAACAAGTCCCCTTACGCTATTACCAAGAAAAACCCTGTCACAAGAATAAATGTCTTCCCTTTTCAATGTCTTTTCTTTCGCGCAACCCTGATTTATCAAAAACTGCCTGAAAACTCCGGGAAGAAGGCCACAATTAGCTGGAGGAGTATAAAGAACTCCGTTTTTTTCTGCAAAGACATTAGCAATGCAACCTTCTGTTATCTCTCCTTCTTTGTTTTGAAAAATCACATCAAAATAACCTTTCTTCATCGCAAATTTATGAGCGCGATCATATGTGTCTCTTATGGTAGTTTTATGGTACAAGAAAATGTTTTCTCGGTTAATTTTTTTTCCTGAAATTATTACCGCTGGTATCCCTGAAAACTTAAGATCTATTTCCTGCGATGAAATAAACACTGAACCATCCTGATATAGTAAGAGCCGAACTCTGTATGTCTTACTGCTGTCAAAGGAAGATGCTGTTTTTTCAAGCATTTTCAAGGTTCTTTTTCTATCATAATCAAACCTGAAAAAACCCGCGCTTTTTTTCAATCTTTCAAGATGCAAATCAAGAAGGAAATATCCCTCTTTCGATGACCATCTTATTGTTTCAATCAACTGCATTTTTTTGCAACCAGATGCAAGAAAGGCCGCTTTCAAAAGGCACTCATCATATTCTTTTTTCGGCTCAGAATCATAAACTATGCCTCCTCCTGTGCCCATTTCACCGAAGTTCTTTCTGACAATTATTGTGCGAATTGCAACATTAAACACAGCAGAATTATCCGGTTTCAAAATACCGATTGTTCCTGTATAAATCTTTCTCGAACTTTTTTCAATTTCATCAATTATCTGCATTGTCCTGATTTTTGGAGCGCCTGTGATTGACGAGGAAGGAAAAATCGCCTTCAAAATCCGGCAGATTCCGGTTTTTGGAATCAGAGTTCCAGAAACAGTTGAGGTCATCTGAAAAAGGGTTTTGTATCTTTCAATCTTAAATAATGGGTCGGTAATGACAGAGCCAAATTTGCATATTCTTCCAAGATCGTTTCTCATCATATCGACAATCATCAGATTTTCCGCCCGGTTTTTAATGCTGTTGCGCAGAGCGTTTTCATTTTGAATATCTCGTTTTTTTGTCTTTCCTCGTTCAATAGTACCCTTCATAGGTCTTACTATGATTCGGCTTTTTTCTTTTCTAAAAAAAAGTTCGGGTGATAATGAAAGGACAAAATAGTCTTCAAATTTTATCAGGGCAGAGTAGGGCACCTGCTGTCTTTCTCTTAAATCGAGATACATTTTGTAAACAGAACCAGAAAATCTAAACCTGCATCTTATCGTGTAATTAACCTGATATGTGTCTCCTTTCCTTATGTATTTTTTTATTTTCGCGATGTTTTTTTTGTAATGGTTGTAAGGGGTATCATACCAGAGTTCATTCATTTTCCAGTCAGGAATTGAATTTTTAAATTCTTCAAGAAAAATTGGTTCAGAAAACAGCCCGTTTCTGTGGTCAAAAATGATGCATCGATCAAAAAAAAGAAAAACGCAGGGGAATTTAAGTTTTTTTCTGTATTCAAAAGAAGGTTCAAAAACAAAGCCAGCTTCATAGGGTAGAAGAAAAACAACAAATTTCCTGTCTTTAGAAAACTCTTCGGCTTTTCTTAAGGCATTTTCAATTTCATCTGGCTGGCGGGTGATGATTTTATGAAAAGGCAAAAAACAGATATATGATAAATAATTTTCTTCGTCAGGAAGAGAAGTGTCAAAAAAGGCAAAGCAGTCAAACCTGCTCAAAAACCCGAGTAATTGCGAGACACCTATTTCATAAAATTTTTTCTCAACCATCATTCAAGAAATTATAAAGGCAGAAGGCCTGATGAGCAAATTAAAGGCTGCAAACCTGGGATATCCCATTTTTTTTAAAGTGGTCTCCATCTTTTCTAAAAATGGCTTTGAAAATCCCCCTTCTGTCCCCCTTTTTCAAAGGGGGAAACTTGTTCTCCCTCTTTCCTAAAGAGGGGCGGGGGAGATTTTTCAATTGTTGCTCATTTTCAAAATCCCCTGCCATCCCCCTTTTTCAAAGGGGGAAACTTGTTCTCCCTCTTTCCTAAAGAGGGGCGGGGGAGATTTTTCAATTGTTGCTCATTTTCAAAATCCCCCTGCCATCCC
>JAMWBU010000054.1 GCA_023819255.1 Candidatus Omnitrophota bacterium | reverse complement strand
TATAAAACTTACTGGAAAAGAAACGGTGATACCGGAAGGGGCTAATCAGTTTTTATTTCTGCTCGCTCCTGTGGTTGGGGTTTTTGCTGTAACTGTTACTGGCGCTATTTTACTTTCGAGCGTTTTTTTCAATCCCATAAGATGGGACCTTTTTATTTTTATTTATCTATTGATGATCCCGTCAGTAGTAATTTTTCTTGCTGGATCATCGTCTGGAAATGTTCTTGCTTCTATTGGCGCAGGAAGGGAACTAAGGTTGCTTTTAAGCTATGAACTACCTTTCATTATTGCTTTGCTTGTGCCGGTGATAAAGTCCGGAAGCGCTCAGATACAACAGATTTTAGTGTATCAGCTTGAAAACGGAGCAAATATCGGGTATGTTTCTGGCACTATTGCGTTTATTGTCGCGTTGCTTGCCTTTCAGGGGAAATTGGGTTATGTTCCATTTGATGTTTCTGAAGCAGAGACAGAAATTGCTGCTGGAACATTTATAGAATATTCAGGGTTTCCTCTTGCGCTTCTCAGGCTTATGAAGTGGATTCTACTTTCAGTGGGAATAAGTTTTCTGGTTATCTACTTTATGGCAGGATTTAGAAATGCTGTTGCTGGAGCGCTTAAATATGTCGGAATCTTAATTTTAATAGTTCTAATTAAGAACACAAACCCTCGATTGAGGACTGATCAGATATTGAAATTTTCCTGGGGTTGGCTGACAATGTTTGGATTTGTCGCGGTGATATTTGCTCTTATGGGTTATTAAAGGGAGAAACATGGCACTTGACTTGAAAACAAAAGCATTGAAAAAGTCCCTTTCTGTTTTTCATCTTTCGACAGGTTCGTGCAACAACTGCGACATTGAAATACTTGATTGTCTTACTCCGAGATTTGACATTGAAAGATTTGGAATGACTCTTGCTGGAAGCATAAAACATGCGGATGTTTTGCTTGTTACAGGAATTGTGACCGTTAAAAACTTAAGCAGAATAAAGGTTCTTTATCAGCAAATGCCAAAGCCTGGTTTTGTTGTTGCTATTGGCGGTTGCGCCTGCACAGGCGGGATATTCAGAGATGGGTATCAAATGGCAGGGCCACTTGATAGGGTTATTCCTGTTGATGTTTACATTCCCGGGTGTCCGCCAAAACCAGAGGCAATGATAGCAGGAATTGTGAAACTTCTCGAAAAAATAAAGTGAGGCAATATGGATACTGTTAAAAGATTGCAGGAAAGATTCGACGGCAAAATAAGAAATATTTCACTGCATTCTGACAAAAGAATTTATGTAGATATCGATAAGGACGATCTCATTGAGTTTGTGAAGTTTGTTTTTATTGATTTGGATGCGCGATTTATTACTGCGTCAGGCATTGATCTTCTTGACAATATGGAGATACTTTATCATTTTTCAATGGACAGGTCGGATGTTGTTGTTTCTTTACGCACTCTTCTTGACAGAGAAAATCCAGAAATTGAGTCCATTGTTCCAGTTGTTAAAGGCGCTTCTAACATAGAAAGAGAAATGTATGAGCTTCTGGGAATAAAGTTTAAAAATCATCCTGATTTGAAAAGATTTTTAACTGATGATTCTCTTGATGTTGTCTATCCTTTGAGAAAGGATGCAAAAAGGCAGGTCAAACAATGAAAAAAGTTGTTGTGCCGCTTGGACCCTATCATCCGCTTTTTGAGGAGCCGGAATATTTTGAGCTCTATTGCGACGGAGAACTTGTTGTTGATGTGGAGTGGAAGGCAGGTTATAACCATCGCGGAATTGAAAAAATATCAGAAAGCAAGCACTGGGACCAGGTAACATTCTTAATAGAAAGAATTTGCGGTATTTGTTCAACTTCTCATCCAATCGCCTATTGCAATGCAGTTGAAGATCTTTTGAAGATGGATATTCCCGAGAGGGCAAAGTATATCCGTTCGATTATCGGAGAGCTTGAGAGAATCCACAGCCATCTTCTCTGGGCAGGCCTTGCAGGACATTTTCTTGGATATAATACTGTTTTTATGTGGGCGTGGAAATATAGAGAGCCAATTCTCGATATAATGGAAATGATTACAGGAAACAGAAATCACTATGCAATGATGAAAATAGGCGGTGTCAGACGGGACATAGAAAATGAAGATATACCAATTATGAAAAAGATTCTTGATGAACTTAAACCAAAACTGGAGATGCTTACAAATGCTGTGCTGGATGATCCTGTTTTAGCAGCGAGATTAAAGGGTGTCGGAGTATTGACGAAGCAGAATATTAAAGATTATGGAGCACTGGGACCAATTGCTCGCGCTTCGGGGGTGGACATTGATGTTAGAAGGGATAGTCCCCATGCCGCGTACGATCTCGTTGAATGGGATGTTGTTCTTTGTCAGGAAGGAGATGTCTTTTCAAAGGCAGTCGTGCGACTTGGAGAATGTTTTGAGTCAATAAAAATTATTGAGCAATGCCTCGACAGGTTGACCAAAATAAAAGGAGAAATTTCATTTGAGGTAAGAGAAATTCCGCCAGGCGAGGGTATTGGACACTATGAGGCGCCGAGGGGAGAGTGTTTTCATTATGTAAGAAGCGATGGAACAAGCAGACCATTCAGGCATAAGATAAGAGCGCCAAGTTATGCTAACATCCCTACATTTAAGGCAAGTTGTGTCGGGCAGACGATTTCCGATGTCACGATTATACTTGCGGGGGTTGATCCTTGCTATTGTTGCACTGAAAGGGCCATAACCGTTTATGATGCCAGCACAAAGAAAAAGCTTTTTAATGGAAAAGATTTGATACTACTTTCACAGGAAAAAACAAAAAAAATAAAAAAACAACTTGGATTTAAGGATGTGTAAATGAACATAATTTACTATCTGATTGGACTGCCGATCGCGGCTGGCCTGGCGTGCCTTATTATTCCAGAAAGGGCCCGCGTTTTGATATGGGGTATAGCATTTGATGTCTGTTTTATTTTGTTCAGCGCTTTTTTATTTTTCTTTTCAAGACCGCCGGATCCAGCAAATGGAATGTTTGTCTGGGACGCGCTTGCGAATCTTACGCTTCTTGGCGCGGGATTCTTCAGTCTCATCGTGTGCGTTTATAGCTATAAAATGATAGTTGAATCTGCGGGTAGATATTATGGATATCTTTTGATAACCCTTGGCGCCACGATAGGAGCTGTTGCTTCAAATAATCTAATTTTGATGTCTGTGTTCTGGGGAATTCTTGCGATTACATTATATTTGATGATAAATCTTGGCGGCTCTGACGCCGCGTATCCTGCGAAGAAAACATTTATAATGGTTGGCGGAAGCGATTCATTCTTGATTCTTGGAATAGCGATTATATGGGTACTGACCGGCAGTTTAAATATAACTGAAATCAGGATCCAGATAGACAGCTGGCTTGCTGCGTCAGCATTTTTGTGTTTTGTCTGCGCGTCGTTTGCAAAGGCAGGAGGGATGCCGCTGCACACCTGGATTCCTGAAATTTCTGAGAAGGCGCCTGTTTCAGTTATGGCGTGTCTTCCTGCTTCGCTTGATAAACTGCTGGGGATTTATCTTCTTGCAAGGGTATGCCTGAATTTATTTTCATACCATGAATCCTTATGGTTCTTGCTTCGCTTGCTTGGTTCAATCACAATTGTTGCGGCAGTATTTCTTGCCCTGATTCAACACAATATGAAAAAGCTCCTTGCCTATCATGCCGTAAGCCAGGTTGGCTATATGATTGTTGGTATTGCATCAGGAACTCCAGTCGGTATCGCCGGCGGACTTTTTCATATGCTCAATCACGCGATATATAAGTGTTGTCTTTTCCTTGGCGCGGGCAATGTTGAAAAACAGGCAGGTTCAACCGAGCTTGACAATTTAGGGGGGCTTGGCAGGGTTTTGCCAGTTACTTTTACCTGTTTTCTTTTTGCTTCTCTTGCCATCAGCGGCATTCCTCCTTTCAATGGATTTTTCTCGAAATGGATGATTTATCAGGGGCTGGTTGAATCAGGAAAATCAACGGATCAGTCCTGGATTTTATGGATTGTGATGGCAATGGTTGGCAGCGGACTTACCCTTGCCAGTTTTATGAAGATTATCCACGCCACCTTCCTCGGGCATGTTTCTTCCAATTTGAAAAAAAGAATTTTCGAGCCCCACTGGACTGCATTATTTTCTGTTATTGTGCTTGCAGCGCTTTGCTTGGTTTTCGGGATATTTTATTACAGGATCCCTTTAAAATTGATGATTGCTCCGATATCGCAGGGAATTAATATTCAAAATGTTTCAGGCATGTTTTTGCCCCTTGCTTTCATAGTTTGTGGTATTATACTTGGAATAATTCTTTATTTTGTTTTGAAACCGCGTAGTATAAGAATTGCGCCAGTATTTGTGGGCGGTGAAACGCCTGCTGAAGGTATGAAGGTTTCAGGAACAGATTTTTATAATCCGATAAGGAGTGCCAGGTTTTTTAAGACGATGTATCGCGCTTCTGAAAATAAATCCACTGACATTTACGATGTTTTTAAGTCTATTGCATCCTATTTCACTGAAGGGTTGAGAGTAATTCATACCGGTATTCTTGGCACATACTTAACCTGGATATTGTTTGGCTTGATGATATTTTTATACCTTTTTGTAAAATGGTGAAAATATGATAGAAGCATTAATAAGTATGTTGCTTGTTTTTATGATTATCGCGGCTACTATTGCGCTTGAAATGACTGATTTGCTTTCTGCTGTGATATCCATTGGCGCTGTTGGTATTGTTGTTAGCATATGTTTTCTTCTGGTTGGAGCGCCTGATATTGCGAGCACTCAACTCGTTGTTGAAGTTTTGACAATTGTAATACTGATAAGAGCAACCATCAGGCACGATCTTGTGACAATAGACGGAGACAGGGAATTTTTTGGCTTGACTGTTACTATTGCATTGCTTCTTGTTTTTTTCATTTTTGGTCTAAAAGCGTTCTGGAATTTGCCTGAATTTGGGGTGCCAGCAATTTCTGAATTTCCCGATGCGGCTTCAAACCATTATTTGCTCAAGGGCTTCGAAGAAACAGGTTCGCGAAATATCCTTGCTGCGATAATTTTCGATTACAGGGGAGTTGATACTTTTGCTCAGCTTTGCGCCTTATTTGCAGGTATATGGGGTGCTTTTGCTATTATGAGGGTGCAGAGCAAGAAAAAGAAAAAAAAGGAAGATTTATATCATGATAAAAAATGAAAAAAAACAAGGAATGAGCCTGATTGTAAAGAATACAGTCCGTTCTGTTAATGGTCTGATTTTCTTATTCGGGATCTATCTTACGCTTTACGGGCACACAACGCCTGCAAGCGGCTTTTCTGGCGGCATTGTTTTTGCGTGTGTTTTTATACTTATGACCCTTACTTTTGGCAAGGGCACGGTACTCAGGATGCTTGGAAAAACGACTGCTTATATTTTAAATTGTACAGCGGCGTTATTATTCTTATTGATTGCAGCGCTTGGAATCGCTTTTTCAGGATTTTTCTTTGACAATTTTCTTGAGAAAATGTATCCAACGATCAGTTTCAAGTTTTTCAGCGCAGGTGTGATTCCTTTTTATAATATTGTTATATCCCTCTACATAGGCGCGGGGTTTTTTATGCTTTTCATTATTCTGTCAGTCAGGCGTGTTGTCGATGTTGAGGGAAAAAGATTGCTCGTTTCCACAGAATTTTTTGACACAATGGAAGGAGAATCAGGATGATTTATACACTTTGCTTCATACTTTTTGTTATCGGGTTATACGGCGTGGTGTGCAAAAAAAACATTGTAAAAATAATTCTGGGTTTTTTGATTATGGAATACAGCATTAACCTTTTTTTGATTCTTCTTGGATGGAGAAAGCAAGGCTTTGTTCCTGTGGTTGAAAATTTGGCAGGCGTAGAAAATCTTGTTGCGCAAAGTGTAGATCCTTTACCCCAGGCAATGGTTTTGATTTCGATTATTCTTGGGCTTGGAATTCTGAGCTTGATGGTTTCAATTGCGATACGGCTTTATCAAAGGTATGGAACCTTTGACATAACAGAGATGAATAAGCTAAAGAACTAAAGGGGACATAGAGAATGGATAATCTGTCATTGTTCATATCAATACCTGCTGCGGTAGCGTTTTTTATACCGATCGCAAGTCACAGGTTTAAATGGTTCCCTGATGTTTCCGCCAGCGTAACCACCTTTATTCTTCTCTTATTATCCTTAATGACTTTGAACCACGAAACAGTTTATAGAATGGGTAACTGGCCAGCCAGTTATGGCATTGTGTTTGTGCTTGATGGATTCAGCTGTATGATGCTTATCATTGTGAATTTGATTTGTTTTCTGGCCGCATTGTTTTCAGTGGACTATATTGAGAAATTTTACACTTCAAAACTACGATATTATTCGCTTTTATTGTTGGTTGTTACTGGCATGAATGGTACTATACTTACAGGCGACATTTTTAATCTTTTTATCTTCCTCGAGGTTGCGCTAATCGCTTCATATACTCTTGTCGGTTTTGGTTGCAGCTCAAGGAATCTTGAAGCTTCGTTTAAATACCTTGCAATAAATTTGCTGGCGTCTTATTTTATACTACTGGCAATAGCGCTTCTTTATGGCAAATTTGCTTCGCTTAATATGGCAGTTCTATCGCAGCTTATGAAAGTTAATCCAGTTGATAATATTATGGTTTTTGCGTTTGTGCTTTTGTTTGTCGGGTTTGGAATCAAAGCGGCGATGGTTCCTTTTCATGGCTGGGTCGCTGACGCTTATACGTCTGCGCCTGCGCCTGTTTCAGCAATTCTTGCTGGCGGGATAATAAAGGCGCTTGGAATCTATGTATTGATGAGATTTGTATACAATATATTCGGTATGAATTATCTTATTTCAACGATCTTCATATACGCAGGCGCAATGTCAATAGTTGTCGGGGTTCTAATGGCTCTTGGCCAGTGGAATTTCAAAAGGCTTCTTGCTTATCACAGTATCAGCCAGATGGGATATATTGTTCTTGCTTTTGGCATTGGAACGCCACTTGCGATTCTTGGCGGTATTTTTCATATTCTTAACCACTCTCTTTTTAAGCCCCTGTTATTTCTCAACGCCGGCAGTGTGGAATACGAAACAGGGAAAAGAAATCTTAATAATATGGGATCGCTTTCGAAAAAGATGCCTGTAACTGCGGTTTCTTCTTTGATTGCGTCCTTTTCAATTTCAGGTATACCGCCTTTCAGCGGTTTCTGGAGCAAATTTTTAATCATTGTTGCTGCGATTCAGGCGGATAAGCCGGTTTTTGCGTTGTGGGCTGTAATCGGTAGCATATTGACTCTGGCTTCTTTTTCAAAGATTCAGAGGTATGTATTTTTTGGAAAGGGAAAATATTTTAAAGATGAGGTTATATCAGAAGTTAAAGAAGTTCCTTATCTTATGCGAGTTTCTATGATAGTTCTTGCGATTTTTTGTTCCTTCGCGGGATTTTTGCTTCTTGGAGGTTTAAATGGGATTTTTGGCCCTGCTGTGAATGCTCTGGCAGGCGGTACTGATTTATATATAACAAGGATTCTGGGACGATGAAAAAATTGATACTTGCATTTTTGTCAATGGTTATCTGGATTTTGCTGGTATGGCCATTTTCATCCGGCGATGTGGACTGGCATAGTATTGGAATTGGTGTTTTTGCCAGCATAATTGTGGGAATCTTATTCGGCAATGCTTTCACTGATTCTCCGTATAAATTTTTTGAAATCAAGCGATATTTCTGGTTGGTTTATTTTGTTGTCGTTTTTGTGTGGTCCTTTCTTGAGGCAAGTGTTGATTTCGCATACAGGGTATTGCATCCAGATTTGCCAATAAGACCTGGAATTATAAAGGTAAAGACAAAACTGAAAAGAAAAAGTGGAATCGCGATACTCGCCAATTCAATCGGTTTTGCGCCTGGAGCAGTTAGCGTTGAGATTGTGGATGGGTTTCTTTACATTCATATGGCGTGCATTAGATACAAAGATACAGATGATGCGACTGCGGTTGTGGTTAGAAGATTTGAACGTATTCTGGCAAGGATACTGGAATGATAGAATTTTTAATGGTGGTTCTCGTCTGCTGCGTTTTTCTATGCTTGTTCAGGATTGCCAGGGGACCTACAGCTTCTGACAGAGCTGTTGCAATAGATGTTCTTGGCATTATGGTTGTCGCCTTTGGAGCGTTTATGAGCATTAAGACAGAAAATGAGTTTTATCTTACAACCGCTCTTGTATGGTCTTTGCTCAATTTTATAGGAGTTCTAGCTTTATCAAAATTTCTTGAAAACAGAGGCTTTGACGATTAAGGATATGCTATGAGAGAAACAATTGGTATTTTGTTTATGTTTGCTGGAGTTGTTTTTGACGCCATCGGATGCGTGGGACTGGTCAGATTGCCAGATCTTTATAACAGATTACAGGCATCTCTTAAATGTGTTGCTATGGGAACATCTATGATACTTTTTGGCACCATGATTATAGCGGGCTTTTCAGCAGTTGGAGCAAAGGCATTTCTTTGTTTGATTTTTATTTTGATTATTTCCCCAACCACCGAACATGCTCTTGCGCGGGCTTCCTATATAGCAGGGGTTAAGTTGTGGGAAGGAAGCATTATTGACAGATTGAAGCAGGATAGTCAAAACAACGGAACCGGGAAATGAGAAAACCAAAAATCAGGGAGTTAAAAGAAGCGTTGACCAGCATTTTCTCAAGGCCTTATACAGCAAAATTTCCGGCTGAGGCGCATGTTCCTTTTGAGAGGTTCAGGGGCAAGCCCCAGTTTAATCCAGAAAAGTGCGTTGGCTGCGCCGCCTGCGCCATTGTTTGCCCTGCTGAAGCCATCAAGGTTGAAGATATCATCAATAAAGAAGGATCCAAACGAATTCTTACCCATTATTCTGGCATCTGCATTTTTTGCGGTCAATGTGAGGCAAATTGCATTGCGGATAAATCCGGTATAAAGCTTACGAAGGAATTTGATATCGCATATTTTAAACAGGAAGAGGACTGTCATTGTGTTGAGCATGAACTTCTTGTTTGCAGCGGTTGCGGAAAATTAATAGGAGCAAAAAAACATCTGATATGGACGATAAAGAAAATTGGACATCTTAGTTTTGCTCAAGGGACATTATTGAATATAAACCAGGAAATTCTTGAAGTGAAAAGCGAGATAGATAGGAAAGAAGTTAAGAAACCCTTAAATAGGACAGATTTTTTCAAAATTGTCTGTCCGCAATGCCGGCGAGAATCGCTTTTAATTGACGAGAGCATCAAGAGTTGAAGTTTGCTCCAATCCTTATCAGAATTCATTTGCAATAATCTTTTTGATTTGAACTCAGGCTCAATTTAAGTTATAGTAGTTGAAATCTTAACAATGGAGGTTAATTTGAAAAAAATAGCATTCCTCGTAAATTTGATTTTAATATGTGGGATGCTATGTTTTGGTCAGGTTTTGCAAATTAACCCGTGGAAAAAGGATGCTTCAATGCTTTCAAGGTTTCTAACTGTTTCTTTATCAGACTATTTAAATCATGAGGGTAAATGGAGTTTTCAACAGCAGAAAATTATTGTTTCAGGAATCCCTTTTCAACTTGATAATAAACAGGGTTTGAACAATGTTTTTCTTAAAGATGCGGGATGGAAGGATTGGAATACAGATCCGAGTTCTTATTATGCAGCGTATGATTCATTGCCTGTCGAAACAGATATTTCAAGGGTGATGATACACATTCCATTTGATTATTACAGCGCTGTGTACATTATAGGCTATTGTGAAAACAACCCTGATTTTACAGATATTCTAACATTGAGAATTGGCAAGTTCAGCGGAGGCCATGGACAAACAAGATACTTCGATTTTTCGGCACAGGTGCCGCGAGAGACTGAAACGCGGCGTAATGTGGCAAGAATAAAAACAGAATCAGGCGCTGTTTTCCTTGTTAGAATTCCACTGGATAACGCAATATGGCAGGATTTTGAAAATCAAACTGTTCTTGATGTCGACATAACAAAAGAGATTCGCCTTGCAATTCGAAGACCTGATCCGTGCAGATACCAGACAAGACCACTTGGATTGCCCAGCGGAATCCATATTTACGCCATCACCTTTGAACGAGCGCCTGTTAGAATGTGGGTTGGTTCTGATCAGCCCGGCCATATTTTTAATGAGCCGTCTGCGCCAGTATTTAATGTAAAACTGTCAAAAATTTTTCCATTTGAGGATTGTGATATAGAGTCAAAAGCGACTGATTGGTACTGAAATGTTACATCTGTTGCATTGTCAGATATCAATGT
>JAMWBU010000053.1 GCA_023819255.1 Candidatus Omnitrophota bacterium | reverse complement strand
TCAGGAGTGGAGAACAGCTGAAAAATCTCCCCCCGACCCCTCTTTCTTTGCTTCCTGCTTCCCCCTTTTATAAAGGGGGATTGAAGGGGGATTTCAGGAGTGGGCAACAGCTGAAAAATCTCCCCCAGCCCCTCTTTAGGAAAGAGGGGAGAAAATAAAATCTCCCCCGACCCCTCTTTCTTTGCTTCCTGCTTCCCCCTTTTATAAAGGGGGATTGAAGGGGGATTTCAGGAGTGGGCAACAGCTGAAAAATCTCCCCCCGCCCCTCTTTAGGAAAGAGGGGAGAATAAAATCTCCCCCGCCCCTCTTTAGGAAGGAGGGAAATAAACCTATTCACACTTGATAACCTTTACTTTATCAGCTGTCATCTATTTTCAATAATCTCATCGCGTTCTTGAAGAAAATATTTGATTTAATATCCTGAGATATTTTGAGATTTTCAAAATTCTCCAACGCGGCTTTTTGGTCTGCCCATGGCGTATCTGTGCCAAACAGGATTAAATCGGAGGAATGCTTTACAATCATTCGCTTGAACTGTTTATCATTCATAAATCCCTGAGAAAATGATATTTCAAAATATATATTTTTTCCTGTCAGCAGTTTCTCCACATCATCCCATTGCTGCCAGCCGCCAGAATGGGCTGCAACAAGCTTGAGTTCAGGGCATCTTTCAACCACGCGCAGGATTCTTTGCGGGCCTGCCCTGTCGATTCTTTCGTATGCGAAATCAAATCCACAATGCAATACAAGAATCAAATCAGATCCAGCAATAGTCTCATATACTGGAAACATCCTTTCTTCATCAACATAAAAGTTCTGAAAATAGGGATGCATCTTGAGTCCCTTGAATCCTTGTTTCTTTATCTCGCGGATGTGTTCCTGGACATAATAATCGTCGGGGTGAACAGAAGGAAAAGGTATAATTCTATCTGAACGGATAGTGCCGCTCCACTTAAGAATTGAATCAAATTGGCCTGGTCGGGTGGCAATCGAGAGGACAACGCTGATCGAAATTCCTGCTTTATCCATTGACAATAATAAGCCGCTCAATGTGCCATCAAACTTTGGTTTTATTCCACCCTTCGATTCAACACGTTTCAAAGCCCTCTCAGCCACATTATCTGGAAAAGCATGAGTATGAAAATCGATTATCATTCCTGCTCCTTTTCAGGCATAATTTTAAGCTAAATTTTAAGATCTAACAAGTCATCTTCGCCAAATTTTTAGTATTACCGAGTAAATGAAGTAAACATTGTATACAAAGTTTGGAAGAGTTCTAACAGCAAATTAAATTCTGCCCTGTTTTTTTATATTTTCACACATCCATATGCCCTCTATAATATATTCCATCCGCCTTAGAAAGCCACAGTAAAAATAACCGGCAAACTTGACGCGCATGCCAGCAATGCAATAATATTAAAAACAGTTTATAATAAATCAATAAACTATTTGACTTCTACCACAGGAGGAAAAAATGAAAACCAGTAAACCATTTCTTGCAATTGACCTTGGCGCCGAAAGCGGACGCGCAATACTCGGATGGCTTGACAATGATATATTGAAGATTAAAGAAATACACAGATTCCCCAGCTACAGAACACAAATAGGCGAACATCTTTTCTGGAACGCGCCATCAATTTTTTCTGAAATTAAAAATAGCTTCAGGCTTGCCTCTTCAGAAGATGTCGCTGGCGCAGGAATTACAACCTGGGGCGTAGACCACGCATTTATCGATAAAAATGGCATCTTGATTTGCCTGCCATTTCATTACAGAGACACCAGAACAGAAAATATAATGGAAAAGGTTTTTAGTTTGATAGCTAAAAGTCAAATATTCAAAAGAACAGGTATACAGTTTATGCCTATCAATACACTGTTCCAGATCTACGCAACAAAGATCCAGACGCCGTGGATCCTGTCATCCGCCAGTAAAATGCTGTTTATGCCGGACCTTTTTAACTACTGGCTTTGTGGCGCGGCAGTCAGCGAGTTTACAATCGCATCAACCTCACAGATGCTCAACCCGATGGGAAAAAAGTTCAAGCCAAGGGGAAGCTGGGCAAAAGATATACTGAGTAAACTCGGGATCCCAATAAATTTTCTGCCAGATATTGTTCCACCGGGTAAAAAAATCGGCGTTCTATCGAAAAATATCAGCGAGGAAACAAAAACAACCAGAATACCCATTTATTCAGTTTGTTGCCATGACACTGCGTCAGCGGTGTTCGCAATTCCAGCATCAGGCGAAAGATGGGCCTATATTTCTTCAGGCACATGGTCTCTGCTTGGTAAAGAAATTGAACAACCACTGATCAATGATGATGTTTTGCGGCACAATTTCACAAACGAGGGCGGTTATGATGGAAAAATCAGATTTCTAAAAAATATAATGGGTTTGTGGATATGGCAGGAATGCAGAAGGCAGTGGGAGTCCGAATATAACAAAAAGTTCTCCTATGTTGAACTGGGCGAGATGGCAGCTAAAGAAAAGCCATTCAAATCACTGATAGATGTGAACAATTCAATGTTCCTGTTTGCTCGAAACATGGTTGAAAAAATTCAGAGGTTTTGCAGGATAACCGCTCAGCCAATTCCAAAAACAATTGGAGAAATCTCAAGATCAATCCTTGAAAGTTTGGCGCTTGAATATAGAATGCACCTGGACAATATGCAACACCTTGCAGGAAATATTGATAAGGTTCATATTGTTGGAGGCGGTTCACAAAATAAAGTTCTGTCCTCCTTTACGGCTTCCTCCACGGGAAGAACTGTGCTGTGCGGCCCTGTGGAAGCAACTGGCATCGGCAATATTGGAGTACAGATGATAGCCGCAAAGGTCATAAAAAATCACAACGATTTCAAAAAAATCGTAGCAAGATCCTTCCCTGTCATCGAGTACAAACCAGAAGATCAAGCAAGATGGGACAAGCCATATGAAAGATACCTGAAACTGAAAAAATTATCCTGTGTCAGATCGGATTCTTCAATATAGCATCAATTTTTCCTGCCAATGCGTGTTTAAAAAACTTCCGCCCCTTTTTCCTTCCTCCCTGCCTCCCCCTTTTCTTTTTTTTCTATCTCCCACTTTTCCAAAGGGGGGATACAAGGGGGATTTCAAAAGCAGTTTCCCCCTTTCATAAAGGGGGACAGAAGGGGGATTTCAGAAGTGAGCAACAGCTGAAAAATCTCCCCCCGCCCCCTCTTTAGAAAAGAGGGGAGAAAATAAAATCTCTCCGCCCCCTCTTTAAGAAAGAGGGGGAAAAGAAAAAAAGGGAAAGAATAAAAATAAATTAGCAGAAGAAAAAATACAAATGAAGCTTTTTCCCTAAACAGGGACGAATTGGAATTGGGGTTTATCCGATCATCAAAATCATAATGATTTCAAGATTCTTGTTTCTGTAATAATCGCATCCAGACGCACATCTTTTTCATTTACATCAAGGAATTCTAAAATTTGGAAATCAAAGGCAAGCCCAATTTTAATCGCTTTAGCGCATAAAGGAAGAAATCTATCGTAAAAACCTCTGCCCCTGCCCAATCGATTGCAGCTTATGTCAAAAGCAAGACCCGGGACTAAAACAAGGTCAATCTCATCCGGGGGAATAAAAGCAGAACTGAAAGGCTGGGGTATTGCCGAGGAAAAATCAATGTCATCCTCATTAAATATCTGTACAGGAACCATAGTAGAATTTTTCCAGTCAACTGCTGGAATACAGACAGTTTTTGCTCTTTTTAAGGCGTCTTTTATTACCCTCATTGTATCAGGCTCTTTTTGAAAGGATACATATGTCATCAAAACCCAGGAGTTTTCGTACTCCGGAATTGTCAGAAGATTTTCAAATATCTTTCTGCTCATTATTTCATAGTCATCGTCTGAGATTTGTTTCAGCTGCTCACGAATTTTTTTTCTGATTTCCGCCTTCATTTGGCTTCTCCTGTTTTTTTTGCCGTTTCAACGCCTCGATCCTCTGGAGAAATATCTTTATCCGGCGCTCATATCCGGAATCAGAAGGAATATAAAATGAAACCTTCTTTCTGGTGTACGGCTGCGATACAAAATGCTGGTTAAAATCATGAGGATATAGATATCCTTTTCCATAACCAAGTATCTCTGCTCCAGAATACCCTGTACTTTTAAGGTGGTCAGGCACATCCTGAGTCATCTCCTTCTTTATTTCACCGACTGCTTTTTCGATAGCAAGATAGCTTGCATTGCTTTTCGGGGCTGTCGCAAGATATATTGTCGCCTGAGCGAGACAGATGCGGGCCTCAGGCATTCCAACATATTCAACTGCCTGTAAAGCGGAAGCAGCTACAACGATCGCCATTGGATCCGCATTTCCAATATCCTCTGAAGCGGCAATCAAAATTCTGCGCGCAATAAAAGCAGGGTCTTCGCCGCCGACAAGCATTTTCGCAAGCCAGTACAGAGCAGCGTCAGGATCAGACCCTCTGATACTTTTGATAAAAGCAGATATCGTGTGGTAGTGTTCATCCTGACGGTCATATCCCAGATATTTTTTCTGAGTAATCTGCTGAACTGAAGCAATATCAATAAGAATAGAACCATCCTTTTGTCTCGTTCCGACACTGACAGCCACTTCAAGAATGTTTAGAGCGACCCTTGCGTCACCGCTGGAAAATTTAGCAATGTAATCCTTCACACCACTGTCTATTTTGACATTAAACCGACCCAAACCTCTTTCAGAATCACAAAGAGCCATATCAATGATACGCATAATCTGATCCTTCTCGAGCTTTTTGAATTCAAACACTATGGACCTTGAAACAAGCGGTCTGTTGACTGAAAAAAATGGGTTGTAAGTTGTAGCACCTATAAGGATGATCGTTCCGTTTTCAATCTCAGGCATTAGAGCGTCCTGCTGAAGTTTGTTAAAATGCGCTATTTCGTCAATAAATAATACCGTTCGTTCACCGCCCTGCCGTTTAAGGCCGGCAACCTCTATAATCCTGCGTAAATCCGCAACCGTGGCTGTAATTGCATTTAAACTGACAAAATGTTTTTTTGTCATTCTTGCAATCAAAAAAGCCAGAGCGGTCTTCCCGCAGCCAGGAGGACCGAAAAAAATCAAACTCGAAAAACTGTCGGCTTCAATAAGCCTGCGAAGAGCCATTCCTGGACCAAGTATGTGGCTCTGGCCAACAAATTCATCAAAGGTGCGCGGCTTCATCCTGAAAGCAAGCGGCTCAAAATCCGCTGACCTGCCTTTTTTTTCTTCAAAAAGTTCGCCATCCATACCAAAAATTATACGATGAAAAAATTCTGATTCAAAATAAATCACTCACTTCCACTCCATATCGATTTTAATAACATTAGTTTCTGAATTTTCAACTACTCCACCCTATTTTTTTCTTTTTACCCATCTACTCTCCTTTTCCCCTCCCTGTTCCCCTTTCATAAAGAGGGGAGAAAAAGAAGAAAAATAATTTTTGAAAGTATTTAGCCTGTGTTGTAAAATTTCAAGTAGCCTTTTCAAAAAAGGAGAAACGTATGAACGGAAAACTTAAAGTTGTAATGCCTGTATCGCACCCTGTAATTGAATTTGCTGCGAAAGAATTGAAAAAGTATCTCAGAAAATCAGGGTTTAAAGGAAGGTTGAATGTGGTTCTTTCCTGCGGTGGAGATTCTGAAAAGGATGAAATACAGATAAAATTTTCTGACAATCATTATCTTATCAATGGCTCAAATCCGCGAAGCGTACTTTTCGGGACATATAAATTTTTATACGAGCTTGGATTCAGGTGGATAAGACCGGGAAATCGTGGGGAAATTGTGCCAGAGATTTCCAGAATAAAACAGAATATTTTTGTCAGGAAAAAGGATTCATATCTCTATAGAACCTTGTGTATAGAAGGCGCTGCATCCTTAAAACATATTATTGATTTGATTGACTGGGCAGCGAAGAATTTTATGAATGGATACTTTGTACAGTTTGACTATGGAACATATTTTTTTAAAAGATGGTATTCGCACTCTGACAATCCGTATATGAAACCAGAAAAATTTGACGTAGAAGACGCAAAAATTGCAGTCAAAAGAATTTCCAGTGAACTAGCAAAAAGAGGAATGAGATTTGAAAGAATGGGCCACGGATGGACATGCAGAGCGCTGGGAATTGAAGGAGAAGGATGGGACGCAACAAAAAATGAAATAGATTTTATCCCTGAAGAAAAAAGACAGTTTCTTGCGATGATTGATGGAAAACGGCAGTTGTACAGAAATGTTCCATTAAATACAAATTTATGCTATTCAAACCCTGATGTACAGAACGCAATGGCAGAATCAGTTGTAAAGTATGCACAGGACCATCCAGAAGTTGACGCAATTCATTTCTGGCTGGCAGACGGCTCAAATAATAACTGCGAATGCGAAAACTGCCAGAAACACAGAGTTTCTGATTTTTATGTTCAGATTCTCAACCTTATAGATGAAAAATTGACAGCAAAAAAAATAAATACAAAAATTGTCTTTCTCATCTATGTCGACCTTCTCTGGCCTCCGGAAAAAGAAAAAATTAAGAATAAGGACCGTTTCATCATAATGTTTGCGCCAATCACAAGAAGTTATCTCCAGTCATTTGCGGATACAAAACCAGAAAAGGGAATCACACCATACATCAAGAATAAGCTTGAGTTCCCAAAAAATGCGGCTGATAATGTGCTTTATCTTAAAAAATGGCAAAAAAATTTTAAAGGCAGGGGTGTCGACTTTGATTATCACATAATCTGGGCCTGTTACTACGATTTAAACCATTTCACACTCGCTTCTGTTTTGCATAAGGATATAAAACACCTGAAAAATATGGGGCTTGATGGATTTATCTCCTGCCAGAATCAGCGAGCTTCTTTTCCAACAAATCTTTTAATGGATGTTCTTGCAAAAACATTGTGGAATAGAAATACCTCTTTTCAGAAAATTGTTAACAGCACATTTCAGAGTGCTTTCGGAAAAAAAGATTCACCAAAGGTCATAAGATTTCTTAAAACCATGTCAAACCTCGGTAAGCCGTATTTTGAACCTGTTTTCATTCCGCAACCAGACCAGGCAAGAATCAAGACAGCGATGCAAAACATCGAAAAAATGAAAAAAATTTGCGCGGATTTCAAGCCGTTTGTTAAAAAAAATGCGCGTTCCAAAAATGGCGCCTGTGGCTGGTCATGGAAATACATTGAGTACTATCTTGAACTACTGGATTTGATGTTTCCCGCATTCTCATCGTACCTTGCAAGGTCTCCTGAATGCAGAGAAAATTTTGAAAGAGTTTTTGAATTCCTGCGGAAAAAAGAGAAAATTTTACATCCTGCGCTTGATGTGTCAACCTTTATAAAGGTCCTTCAGTGGAGAATAAATGAGGCAGAAGGAATTGCATGATAGGATTTTTTAAGAGAAATTTGAGACGCACAGAATTTAAAAATATGGAAAAAGAAAGAAAAGAACTCAAAGAAATTCTGCTTGTTCACAATAAAATAAAACCTGAAATTGAAAGAAAACTTGCAGGATTTGCGAAAATCGGTAAAGGTCTGAAAAAAAACAAAGTTTTTAATGAACTCTGTTTCTGTATGCTAACCCCTCAATCAAAAGCAGAAACCTGCTGGGAGGCCGTTAAAAAAATAAAAAAAGAAGGTCTTATCTCCGATAGAATAGATTGCAAAAAAATCGAAGAAACACTCAAAGGGATTAGATTTCACAGGACCAAGTCAAAAAGAATTGCGGAAGCAAAAAAAGTTATGAAGCAATTGATTGAAAGATTGAAACAAAAAGACAAAGCCCGGGATAAAAGGGAATGGATTGTGAAAAATATAAACGGGCTTGGGATGAAGGAAGCAACGCATTTTCTGAGAAATATCGGAATGGCAGAAGATCTTGCGATACTTGACAGACATATTTTGAGAAAGCTATACAAACTCAGGATTATTGAAGAAATACCGAGATCAATCAGCAAAAACAAATATCTTGAAATTGAAAAAAAAATGCAGGAATTTTCAAAAAAAATAAAAATCCCTGTTTCACACCTTGACTTTGTTTTTTGGTATATTGAAACAGGAAGGATATTCAAATAAATCAAACGCATATCAATTTCCTCGAAACACGCTTATTCAAATCCCCTCAGTCCCCCTTTAGAAAAGGGGGAGGCATCTTGAAATCCACCTCAGTCGCCCTTTAGAAAAGGGGGAAAAGAAAAAATGAAGAAAGGGGGAAAAGAAAAAATGAAGAAAGGGGGAAAAGAAAAAATGAAACAGATGGAAGGAGCAAAAAATGGATAAAGAAAATCAAAAGGATTATTTCCAGACACCAGCAATCTTGAAATGACATTTCTTACAGGTTCCATTTACAATATTGTTTTCTGACACCAGATATCCCTCTCTTGTTATCAAACGCAGCCCGCAATTTGGACAGAATGTATTTTCACCGGGGTCTCCAGCTATATTTCCGGAATAAACATATTTAACGCCTGCATCCATTGCCCTCTTTCTGAGCTGTCTAATTCTCTCAACAGGTGTAGGGTAATGGTCTGACATTTTATATGTCGGAAAAAATCTTGAGATGTGCCAGGGAATTTCAAGTGAAATGTTAGAAAGAGCGCGGATCAATAAATCGAAAACATCATCACTATCGTTATATTCAGGAATTATCAACGTTGTCACCTCAACCCATATTCCAAGTTCTTTCATTGTGTAAATATTTCTCAAAACAGGAGCAAGATGAGCGCCGCAGAGATCTCTATAAAATTTTTCATCACCCTTCAAATCAACATTCGCCGCGTCAAGATATGGCGCGATTTTTTTCAGCGCCTCAACGCTCATATATCCATTTGTCACAAAATTGTTTTTCAATCCTGCCTGTTTCGCAAGCACAACGCAATCAAACGCAAACTCAAAATAAACTGTGGGTTCAGTATATGTATAAGAAATACTCTCGCAATTGTATCTTTTCGCAAGTCGAACAATTTCAGAGGGGCTTATTCCTGTTCCATAACTCATATAATCCGCTGGCGCCTGAGAAATTTCAAAATTCTGGCAGAAACCACACTTAAAATTACATCCCACAGTTGAGATTGAAAACGCAGTGCTGCCTGGCAGGAAATGGAAAAATGGTTTTTTTTCAATAGGGTCAACATTTTTTGCAATCGGAAAACCATAAACAAGAGAAAAAAGTTCGCCAGATTTGTTAATCCGAACATTGCACAGCCCCCTTTTGCCATCTTCAATTATGCAAAAGTGGTTGCATAATCTGCATCGTACCTTTTTTTCTGTTAGTTTTTCCTGAAAAAATGCAGGATGCATATGCTACTCCAGTCGATATGTCAAGATAAGAGATTGCCCACCTCTTATAATCTCAACTGTAACAAGTTTTGAAGAACTGTTGATAACATTGTTGTATACTGCGTATGCTCTTGAAAGGCTATCAATGAGAGTGCCATTAACCCTTTTTATCACATCTCCTGGTTGAATGCCAAGCTGGGCAGAAATCCCTGTTTCAGGAACTCTATTGACAACAAAACCTTCAACCATGCCATTCTGAATGAAAGGAGTGACGCTAACAGACGCAATCAAGGAGGGGTCAGACCTGAACTTCTCAGCGATTTCATTAAGATTGACGCTTCTGGGCGCCTGAGGAGAAGGAATTGAAGAACCAGAAACCGCAGATGCAACCTCCTGCGGAACAACCGTTGATTTTTCTGTCTGGGCCGGCGGCACAACCTTAACCTGAGTGTCCTTAATCACAATCCCTGAACTACCTGCCTGCGGCTTTGGAAGAACCATCCTTACATCTGCTCCGCCGTACAAAAATACAACATCAAAATTGTTAATTTTCTTCAAAAACGCGTTTTCAATAATATCTCCCTCGCTCAACAACGCCTCAATTTTTTTCTCGTTAATCCACACAATTGCAAAAGAATCACCCTCAGGATTAAAAATTATGCCCTTTAGAGAAATAATCGAGTCCAATGCCGCAATACCCTCTGGTTTCAAAATAGACCTTGCCTGCTTCTCAGGCACTGGCGGCGGATCTGCGAATATTCTACGATTGATGATCTTTGAATAGTCGGATCTTCCCGCGTACAAATCAAAACCATAAATAGCAAGCAAAAACAAGGTCATTGACAAAAACCACCTGCAATAAGGGAATCCTGTTTTAATCATTGAACTTACCTCCTGCCCGCGTATCTTAAAAACAAGCTACCGAAGATGAACACTGGATTCTTTTCTCCCCTTTCCTTCCATCATACCCCAATTTTATTTTATTTCAAATAAGGAGCAATATCAAATCCATAAAATCCCCCTTCAATCTTTTTTAACTCCCCTCTTTTTTGAAGAGTGGGGGGAGATTTTCCAGTTGTTGTCCATTTCCAAAATCCCCCTGCCATCCCCCTTTGGAAAAGGGGGAAATTTTTTCTCCCCTCTTTCTTAAAGAGGGGGCGGGGGAGA
>JAMWBU010000052.1 GCA_023819255.1 Candidatus Omnitrophota bacterium | reverse complement strand
GGGAAGCAGATAAAAATGAGATCTATATTAATCTTATGTGCAAGAAATATCATTTTAGCAGGGAGAGGAGGGAAAAAGAAGGAGACGAAGGTTTGAGCTCAAAGATAAGAGCAAAGCCCAAAATGCCAAATAGAGTTTCTAAAGAGATAGAAGAAAGGATTCTAAATTTCGCAAAAGAGTATTCTAAGAGAAAGAAAAGACAAAGAGCAATTATGTGGAAGCAAGCCATCGTAGTGAATTAGTAAGTCAGGATACCTTCTATATTGGCTGTTTAAAAGGGATAGGTAGGATATACCATCAAGTTGCCTTGGATTGTTTTTCTTCCTTTGGTTCTGCTAAGGATTCTTACTGACTGCGGGGCAGAATATACCAGTTGGAAGAAGGAAGCAATACAAAACCATAAGTTTGAGATGAAGCGCAAGAAACTTGGAATAAAGCACACTACAACCAAAGTAAAACATCCCTGGACAAATGGCTACGTAGAGAGATTAAATAAAACCCTCTTAGATGAATTTTATTCTGTTGCCTTCAGAAATAAGCGAAGAAGAGTTGCAAGTCGACTTGGATGCCTTTATGGATTATTATAATTGGATGCGAACACATCAGGGGTATAAACTGAAAGAGCATATCTATCGGACACCAGCAGAGGCACACTTTTGTAAAAATCTGACACAAGGATTGGAAAGTAGTAATATGAGAATAGCAGAACTAATGAAAGGCGGAAAGTAGGTGGTGGGAAAGGATTTGACTTTTGGCCAGGGTTCTGTTAAGCTAGAGGAAGAAAATAAGGAGGCTCGGGAGTGTCAAGTTGTAACCATAACTTGAATCCAGGACAGCTGAAATAATTAGTTGATAGTGTTAATAGATGGATGAACCGTGTTGTGAAAACGCGGCCACTCAAAGTAAGGGGCAAATATGTGGCATTTTAGGATTATGGAGCAGGGAATCCCAGAAAGAAATCCACGAGAAACTGAGTTCTTCAGAGTTACCAGCCCAGCCGAGGCTGTGATAAGAGAATTTATTCAAAATTCTCTCGATGCAAAAGCCAGCGTTAAGCACCAGTTTTCAATTAAAATCAGCTTTAATAGAGCCGGTAATGAATTAAGTCAATTTCTGAATGATGATTTGAAACAACATCTTGAATCATGCGGCTTTATTTCTATGGGCGTAAATCCAGGATATATTCCGTGTCTGGTTCTTGAAGACTTCGGCACAACAGGTCTTGATGGAGATTTTACCCCGGTGTCAGGCAGTGGGAATTTTTATAACTTCTGGTGGCGCGAAGGAATCTCAGAAAAGCGAGGGGGGAAAGCAGGTAGATGGGGGCTGGGTAAAACAACATTTCATCTCGTTTCGAAAATAAGAACATTCTGGGGATTAACTGTGAGAGAAACAGATGGAAAAGCACTTCTAATGGGAAAGGCCCTTCTGAAGAATCATACGCTCAATAATCAGCGATATCATTATTTTGGATATTTTTGTGATGATAATTTCATGCCTCTGGAGAATGGGCATGTTATTACACAATTTAAGAAAACTTTCGGTATTACCAGAAATGATTCGGAAGCAGGTCTTTCTCTTGTTATACCCTATCCTGTTGATGAAATAGATTTTGACTGTATTTTGAAAGGCGTCATCCTGCATTACTATTATCCCATTCTTGCTTCTGCTTTAAAAGTAGAAATACAGGAAGATAGCATGAGAGAAGAGGTGAATGTAAATACTCTAATTCAAAAGGCTTCTGGCATCAACTGGGATGACACAGAGTGGGCGGGAGTAAATATAAGGGAAGTTCTTGAGTTTGTGAAAACTTCAGTTTACGAGCAACCTGTGAGTTTACAGATTTCCGACAGAGATAATCCAGCAATTACTGAGGAATCTTTTGGTGGGCAGCTACAAATTTTAAGAGAAAACTTCCGGAAAGGAATTAAATGTAAGTTTAATGTGCCTGTCACCATAAAAAGTAAGAACATGAAACAGGATTCCTTCTTTAGCGTTACATTGGCGAGATTTGCTGAACTCAGCAGACCATTTGAGGGTTATATTCGTGATGGCATTCTACTGCCAGAAGTTAGAATCCTAGGTAACAAGCCAGTTGCAGGTATGCTTGTTGCAGAGGACCAACCAGTGTGTGAGTTTCTTGGAGACTGTGAAACTCCTGCCCATACAAACTGGAATGAAAGAACCGAGGGTTTTAATGAAAAGTATTTAAATGCAGCAAGAATCCTGAGATTTATAAAAGGCAGTCTTGCTCGCATTGTTTCCAGTCTCGATGAACCTCCTCACGAGAGGCAGGTTGATTTTCTGAAAGAAATTTTTTCAGTACCCATTGCACCTGGGGGGATAGAAGGACAAGTAATTTCACAGGGAACAGGAGTTGAAAAAATCAAAAAAAAGCCATCGGCATTTAATATCCAGAGCATCAGCGGAGGTTTCGTTGTGACATTGAACCCGAAGAATTCCAATCAAATTTTTCCTTTTGATGCCACACTGAGGGTAGCTTATGATACACGAAGGGGTAATCCTTTTGCGAAGTATAGAAAATTTGATTTTGACCTGGGAAGCGGTGCCATAAACATCACTACAGCAGGTTGCAATTTACTGGGAAAGGGAAATAATGAAATAAAGGTAAATGTGATGGGGTCAAATTTTCGTCTTGAAGTGCTTGGTTTTGATCCGAATCGTGACCTTCTCGTCGAAATTATCGAGTCGTAAGAATGAAAAGGGCACTTAATTACACTGAAAGAAAAAAAATAAAAAGGGAAAATATATCAATAAGTTTTCGCCCTGAAAACGGAGTTCCTGATGGTTTTATCCTTAACAGACTGGATCTTGCTGATCTTAACCTGCCTTCGAACGCGAAAGTTTTTGTGGAAGCTTATTACAGAACCGAAGTGAAACGATTCGATTTCGGCACAGTAGACAATATAAGTTTTCCAGTTTCGACGGATTTTTCCGGGATGTCTTACAAGGAGAACATAAAATTTAGGATACTGGTTGTGGATCCCCGGGATCACCGTTTACTCGCCCACGCTGATAGAATTGTTCCAGTCGCATTTGCCGAAATGAAATCAATTCTTCCTGTGGAATTTAAGGATCTGCGGAAAGAACTCTGGCGAATTGAATACGAAGGAGATATGGGTGCTCCGATTCTCTGTATTAATAATAAGATTCCAAATGTAGAGAATATGGCAAGACAGGATCCGCAATTTTTTGTTTGTGTTTACCCGGTTGTGGTTCGAGAAATTCTTATGCGTATTGTCTTTATTGAAGAAGTCGGATCGATATACGATTCATCAATTAACTGGATTAACGACTGGCTTAAATTCTGCATTAATCTGGGCACTTCACCGCCAGAAACATTGAATCACACCGATGAGCGTTTTGATAAGGATGTATCCTTAGAATGGATAGATAATGTTGTTATCGCATTCTGTCAAACTTATGGAAGCAAATTTCAGGATTATTTGCGAAAATTGGAGGAGTATCAATGATTGCAGCGAGAGAAATGCTACCGGATGGAGAAAATAGATTCAGGGAATATATAGAAACATTACGAATGAATGCTTCCACATTACGGCCTGACCTGAATATAAGGCAGTATTCAAAAGAGCTTTCACCAAAACTTTTCATCGATGAAAACAGATTGTTCTATACAAAACTGGAGCTTGCTGAATATCTTGAAACTTGTTTCAGAGAAAGTAATATAAAGCGCGAGGCAATAATAGTTTTGAATGGTCTCTGGACATGGCTGGCATATACATGGTTTGACCAGCTGGTTTCTTTACAGAATAACGCACGGGCTATAAGAGAAGAAGCAAAATATATTTGCAGTTCAGACTATCGTGATTATTACAGACATCTGATCGCTGGTCCATACGGCATATTTTCTGTACATGGCAAGGAAAACTCCAGAATATTTTTATACAGTCCTGTGTACGAGCATAATGATTTTATTGAACAGTTCGCATCAAGACAGTTTATTATTTCTTACAGTAATATTGTTGAGGCCATTACAAAGCTATATCTTGATAACCGGTCCGGACGACCAAAAAGCGGTGCCCAATCAAGGGAAAAAAGAGGAAATATCAGGAGGTTTGTTGATGTTATTCAGCAGTACGAACTAACTTACGATATTTACACCATGGATGCAGATCAAATTTTAAGTCTTTTGCCAGAAGAGTTCAATGAATGGAAAGAAAGATAGTTAACCTTAATGAATAACACTAAATTTTCGGCTATAGACCTCTTTGCTGGTCCCGGTGGGTTGGGAGAGGGTTTTACACAGGCAGGATTTGATGTTATTTGTTCTGTGGAGATGGATGGACGGGCTGTGCAAACACTCAGAACAAGAATTATGTTCAGAGTTCTGAAAAAACTGTGTAAATTGTATGCTTACTGGGACTATGTAAGAGGAAACAGAAGTTTTGAAGACGTAATGAAAATTAGTTTGGATTTAGAAGAAGAAGTAAATTCAGGTGTGCTTCAAGAAAAAATTTCCGGTAAGTCCCGAGAAAGTATACTTAAATGGCTGGAAGTGCGGCTTAAAAAATCTGGAACAGCAAACCTTACAGTTCTTCTGGGAGGCCCCCCCTGTCAGCTCTATTCTTTGATAGGTAGAGCAAGATATAAACCGATGAAAGAAAAATTTTATCGTGATGAAAGGCGAATTCTATTTAGACATTATATTTTTTTTCTTCAGGAACTCAAACCGCTTATTTTTGTTTTTGAAAATGTCTATGGTATCAATTCATCCACTTTTAGGAAAAGAAAGGTTATTGAAATCTTGTTTGAAGAATTTTACAGATGCGGGTATAGAATTCCAGGAATGAATAAAAGCAGTAATGGAAACGAGTATGTTTTGAACAGTCTATACTTCGGGGTTCCGCAAAAAAGGAAACGCTTGATACTTATCGGATACAGGTCTGACATTGAAAGGTTCATACCCGATATTAGTGAACTCTACGGGATACTGCGAAAGAACATTGCTGATGACAATACTATTCTGACTGTCCGGGATGCTATCGGTGACTTACCACCCCTAAAACCTGGTGAAGGAAATGATAGGTGGATGGGGTGTTATCCCTGTACGAAAAGCGTTTCAAAGTTTGCCAGCATGCTCAGAGAAGAAAGCGAAGGGGTGCTGAACCATAAGGCGAGAACTCATATGCCAGAGGACCTTGAACGCTACCGATATTTTATTAAAAAAAACAACAAAGGTATAAAAGCAGACCTGAACCTTTTAAAAAAAGAACGTTCTAAACTATTGCCACATCATAATAATCTTGATTGTTTTTATGACAGGTTTAAAGTTCAGTCCTGGCATCAACCATCATCTACAATTACATCCCATCTTGCGAAGGATGGACATTACTATATTCATCCCGATATCAGGCAATGTCGCACCTTTACGGTAAGAGAAGCAGCAAGGTGTCAGGCGTTCCCTGATAACTACTTTTTTGAAGGACCGAGAACCGAACAGTTAAGGCAGGTTGGAAATGCGGTTCCTCCATTGTTGGCTTTCAGGATAGCCGAATATTTGCTCAACATTATTAAAAATGCAGAATCCCGTGAGTAAAAATTACCTTTCGCCTCCGCGAAAAGAAATAACAATTTTCAGACAAAAGATAATTAAATGGTTTAAGAAAAATGATAGATTTTATCCTTGGAGACGGACGAAGGATCCATTTCGGGTTCTGATTGCAGAAATGATGTTAAGGCGTACAAAAGCAGAACAGGTTGTCCCTGTGTATGAACAGTTTATTAAAAAATTTCCTACGATATATAAACTTTCAGAGGCAAACGAGGAATTGCTGGAAAAAATTCTTCATCCCCTTGGTTTAAAATGGAGGATTCCATCTTTTGTGCTAATGGCAAGAGATGTGCGTGAAAAGTATCAGTGCAGGATACCGAATACCAGGGTGGAACTTACTTCACTACCCGGAGTGGGTGATTACGTGGCAGGTGCTGTTCTGGCCATTGCTTATGGAAAAAGTGAGTGGGTTGTGGACAGTAATATAGTAAGGATTTTTAAGAGATATTTCGGCATCACAACCTCGAGGGAGGGGAGAAGAGATAAACATATTATAGAGATTGCTAAAGTTTATGCAGTGAACAAGGATCCTGGCAGGGCCACTATGGGCATCCTGGATATAGCGGCTGTTGTTTGCAGACCCGGAAAACCGGATTGTCTAAATTGTCCTTTGGCGTGTCGATGTCGTTATTTTCTATCTCGGAATATTTGTTGTAAAAACGGTTCTGGATTTTCTTTCAGGCAGATGTAGTAATCCATGTTTTTTTAACCAGATAATTACGAACCCTTTTACTGGCTCTCGTCAAAAAAGAACAAAAACGAATGAAAAGCCTGGAAGGGTATAAATCGAGAAGCAATAAAAAGAATTCTTTTATAACCGGATCATTTTTTTTGTTGTACCGTTATAAAATTTTAACTTATGGAAAAAAGAAAATAAAAGAATGAAATGTTCCTTTCAACCTTTTGCGATAATCAAAACATTTTCACTAATTACATCGAATAAAATAATTGTAAAGAAAAAGATTTACTTGGTATTTCACTCCTGTGGAATTAATAAACATTCCTTTTTCAGATAGAATCAAAAGAAATTTCTTAGATGAATGGAAATCAGTAATTATAATACAATGGTTAAACGGGTTAAACGAAAAAAACTTTTTCCTGAATCAGGTTTTGGGTTGTTCTAAGGTTAAATATTGAACATATTTTTTATATCCTCGAAGATATTCTCAAAAATAAAGCATCAGGACATCCACTGTTTTCAAAGGCAGTTTAGCTTTGACCTTGTTTGCTATTTTTTCCCAGCGGACGCTTTTATGTTCTATTGATTCTACCTTTGTTGCGTTTTCTGCGCCATCGATTACCAGTTCCAGTTCTGAAATTGGCTTGCCTGACCAGTTCAAAAGTATCACTGCAATTCCTTTTTCTGAAAAAAGATAGCATCCTTCAACAAGTGGTTGGTTTATTTCAACTAACTTCTGGGCGTTTGCAAATTTTGCCGGCATTGTTACCATTTTTCTCGCTTCTTCAGACCAACCTTGAGGAAGTTTCTTATAGTCAGACCTGTCAGGGCTTAGATGATATGTAATTCCTGGCCAGAAGCCATAAGAGAAAATCTTGCCTTTATTATAACTGGCTTCAACAATGGCGTTTGAGCCATCTTCAAAAACCGCAAGGGTTTTTCCTGTTACTGGGACAAGGGGCACTGTTTGAAATCCTGTCAAAACTTCCTCCACGCTAAATCTTTCGTCCTTTATGAGAATCTTTGTTTTTTTCAATCTGTCAATCTCTGACGGATGGACCTGAGGTGCTCTTTCAACAGAAACCTGCTTAATTCCTGCAATCTTTGTAACAATGTTGACAGGTTCATTATACTGATCAAAATTACATGCGCCAGGCATCATTACAAGAGTCCTGCCTGCTGAAACCCAATCAACAATATTTTTCTGCGCCCTATCAGAAAGATCTGGCGCAGTGATATACAAGACTGAATATTTCTTTTTATGCAGGATGCCATCTTCAATATCAAAATCGTCAACAAAATCCACAGGATAGTTTTCATGGGTGAGTGCCTCATGAAGTCCGTAAAGTTCCCAAATATATGCTTTTATACTTGAATTCTTTTCCCACACCTGGCTTGCCTGAGGCAGAAGAATTGCGACTGTTCCGTCCATCGGTCTTCCAGGAGCAACAAGTTTTTCGCTTTTGCCAAGAATTTTTATTCCTTCTGCAAGGGATTGATAAACCTGTTCTTTTTCTGACCAGCCGTCTGCGAACGCAGGATTTGGTCCAAAAATATAAGGGTCAATAGCTTTTGCGCCATGCCCAGCAAGCGCCATAATCTTGTATTTTGCGCCTTCTGGCATACTTCCTGTGATATGACCCACAATGTAACCGCCATACTCAATCTGTCCCTCCCTTGCAGCGCATCGCAAAAGATCCCCATACATCGACCAGTTTTGAGCTGAACTATCACCAAACCAGTCCTCTGTCCAGATGCAGGAGATTGCCTTTTTCCTTCCTAGATCAAACCAGTCAGGAAGTCCCATTCCAGCATCAGGACCAGCATCCCAGTTGTTGGCAATTTTAACTCCTGGAGATGCTCTGAAGAACAGGCCAGGCCAGTTATTAAGATTTGTGGTTGTCAGAATGTTCTGATTGTATGCTCTTTGAAATGCTCTTGTTGCTGCTGCAAATGCATTACTTAAGGATTCTACAAAAAATCTTGTTGTCCAGAAGAAAAGCTTCTTATCGGCAAGTGTAATTGGTTCGCTCAATTTCATTGGGTAAACTTCTTCCCACGAATTTTTCCCAAATGTTTGCGGAGTAAATCCTTTTGATTTCAAGTAATCCCTGAATACTTTCAATCGCGAAGTGTCCTTTTTCACCTCATCTATCTGATGAGGATAATACCATCCAGGCTCATCTGCCATATGAAAAAGAACCATCTCACTGTCTTTCTGTCCCATGTTTGAAAACGACTTTTTTATACCTGAAAGCCAGTTATCAAGATACTCATCAGTCACCATTGAACTGTTGTAATCAAAATAGGAAGGCGGATTGTAGACAGCTCCGCGGAACTTATTGAATCCATACTGCGAGGCTTTCTTTCTTATTTCTTCAGGACTGATATTTCCCCAGTGCCATATCTGGATTGTGTTATGTCCCAGCATTGAAAGTATTTTAAGACCATCTTCAAGGGTTTCTTCTGTTCCATCAAGGCTGATTAATCCATTTGCCACGATTATTTCCTTCGGCCTTTCTTCTGGTTTCAGGGCATATTTTTCAGCATATGAAAGATATTGTTTAAACCTGTCAATGCTCGACTGTATCATTGATGCAAGTTTTTCGGGTTCATCCAGGCCATATTTCGGAACAAATACACTGATTGTATTTCCGGCTGTTTCAACACTGAAGTTCTTAAGATTTTGTATTTTTCCTTCAGTTGCCTTTCTGAAATCAAACTGCAACCGGGCTTTTTTTATGGTAGCGCCTGACATTTCGCAGGTAATCTTTGATAAACCGATACCATCTTTTAGTTGAGTGTCAAGTGATATCCAGTCGGTTGAGATGCCAGGTGTAAGAAAACCTGAGTTAATTCTTCCTTTGTCTGTTGAAAAGGAGACAGAAACACCGCCAAGTGGTTTTCCCTGTTTATCCGCTGGAATTACTTCAAGAATTGATGGATATGTGCCGAGAAGAATAATGCCTTTTTCTAAGATACTGAGAATCTGAGATTTACCATTGCCAGATGTTTGCCATACATATGGCTCGCCTGTTAAAAATCCATCTCTGTCAATGCCCCATTCAAAGACCTGAGGCGTTCCCCATCCAACCTCATAGAGTTTATTTCCATCAGCAGAAACCTGTATATCCCAGGGGCTGTTGTACTTGTTTCTTGTTGGATAAAATTTCGGGGTGCCTGCGGGATTTCCTTCTGGGTCAAGCTCATAAACCATTATTCCTGCCTGGTCTTTTTGCGGACTTTCAAGCATTCCTGATAGATACAATTTTGACTTTTTCATATTGAGCGCCATTCCATATAGCAGGCTTCTTTTGTTTTCTGAAACAAACCCATCAGGATATCTTCTGGGTATATCAGAAACAGGCCTGCCGTTTTTATCAAGCTCCCAGACAGTAAGGTTCTGATTTTTATTGTACTGACTGGCGATATAAAGTTTTCCCTTAATGGGATCCACAATTGCTGCTGTATCATAATAAAGTCCCTGTATCCTGCAAAATACAGGTGATTCTGGTTGTTCTTTTTGTAATGAGCCAATAACATACAAAATTTTTGCTTTCTGATTGAACAAAAGAAGATTAACTGGGTTAACTCCTGATTGAATATTTTCGCCATCTGACGCAGGAATTCCTGAGTTATCAATTTTTCTTACGGCAATTGTTCCATCTTTTCTTGCAGCGTAAAGAATGCCTGATGTCTCATCAAGTGCAAGCGGCCCTTTTAATTCAGGACAAGCAATAGAAACAATTTCTTCCCCCGGTTCCGGTCGATAGACATAGATGGTGTTATCCCCTGCCGCATATAAGCTGTTGAATTTCGGTGAATAGATAAATTTCAGATATTTCTGTTCATTTCCTATCTTGATTGTTTTGAATGCTGGAGGAAGTGGATTTTCTGACTCAACTGATTTCAGTGTTACCTTCATTTCAACCCCTGAAATTCTGTTGCCAAGAAAACCCCAGCCAAGATGCGCTGTTGCAACTGCAATAAATGGGAGTCCACTGGCACACTGGACTTTTTCTCTGATAAATCTTTCAGATTGCCGCGTTATATTGATATTTCCTTCAGGCGTAAGTTCAATTTCTTTTAATGTAAATCCATCAACAATTGTTTTACCACTTATTGCATCGGTAAAACTTGAGGGGGTTGAAACTACAATTTTTCCTTCTCTGTCAGAGGCAGTGATGCTTTGAACGGGAAAATTTTGAATAG
>JAMWBU010000017.1 GCA_023819255.1 Candidatus Omnitrophota bacterium | reverse complement strand
TGTTTCCAATTTCAAAGATCGAAGCGCTTCCGATTTTCCTGTTGTGGTTGTCCCTGAAATTTTTCAAGATTCCAGGAATCAAAGAGTTTCTCAGAAAAGAATAGTTTTTAGAAAGCGGGTTTATAATTTCAACTGCTGATGAATTACAGGAAAAATCCAGTTCATTTTCATCTGCCAATCCTGTATTGATAACTTCAGTAAAACCAATTCTTGTAAGAAAGTCCTTCAAAATGTCAAGCCGCATAAACTCAGGATTTGACGGGGTGAAAGCAATTGATGCCACAGGCATTTTTTCCGGAATTCTATCGTATCCCCAATACTTCGCTATCTCCTCTATAATATCCACATCAGTTTCTATGTCGGTTCTGCCCTCGTTTATTTCCACAGTCATTGCATCGGACTCCACGCTAACCCGAAAATCAAGCTTTTTCAATATGCTGGCCGCAAAATCCACTGGAATTTTGCATCCAAGATATGATGCAATCCTGTGATTATCTACAACCACGGTTTTTTTCTCTGCCAGATTTTTGCCAGCGTTGATTAACACAGAAATCCTGCCACCGCACTCCTGTTGAATGAGTTTGCAGCATCTATCAAGAGCAGGAATGATAAGAGAAGGGTCTGCCCTTTTCTCAAACCTTGCTGAAGCGTCTGTGGAAAGACCAAGAAATTTTGAAGATTTTCTCACTCTTGATGGGTCAAAAAAAGCGCTTTCTATAAAAAGGGTCTTTGTTTTCTCTGTCACCTCTGTATTCAGCCCACCCATTATTCCGGCTATCGCGACCGGTTTTTCAATATCAGCGATCACCAGAACTTCAGAAGAAAGCTCTCTTTTCTCGCCATCAATGGTTATAATCTGTTCACCGCTTCTGGCTCGCCTGACAATTATCCTTTCTTCAAGCATATCCAGATCAAACGCGTGTAGCGGTTGTCCTAACTCCCACAGCACAAGGTTGGTTATATCGACAATATTGTTGACGCTGCGAAATCCGGCTGCGGAAACTTTTGCAACAAGCCAATCAGGCGAAGGTCTGACCTTTATGTTTTCAATGATTCTTCCCGAATAAAAAGGACAATCCAGAGCAGATTCTATTTCCACATCCATAAGTCTTTTTGATTCTTCCGCTATCGACCTGTCTGGATACAGAGGTTCAATCCCACCGAATGGCGCAATTGCCCTGATAATACCGATGGCACTCAGAAGGTCTCCTCTATTGGCAGGAACTTCTATTTCCAGAAAAATATCATCGTCTTCTTTGAAAGTCTGCGGATTAAGTCCAAGCATACTCAACCAACGCTGTATGTCGCTCGCTGAACAACTACCTTTTATATACTGCTTAAGGTCTTTTACACTGAATCTCATCGCATTATCTGAATTGGTTCAAAAAACGGATATCATTAAAAGACAGATGCCTGATGTCGTCTATCCTGTATTTTATCATTGCTATTCTATCAATTCCTGCTCCAAAAGCGAAACCGGTTAATCGCGGATCTTTCAGTCCTGATTTGCGAAAAACTTCAGGATGAACCATTCCCGCGCCAAGAATTTCAAGCCATCCCGACCAGGCGCATGTCTGGCAGCCCTTGCCGCCGCAAATAACGCATGATATGGATATCTCAGCGCTCGGTTCAGTAAATGGGAAATAGGATGGAAGAAATCTTATCTTTATTTCAGGCCCAAACAGTTCTCTGAGAAAAAACGCCAGAACCGCCTTCAGATTGCTGAAGGTTATGTCATAGCCGACCATAAGACCCTCAACCTGATGAAAGACAGGCGAGTGAGACGCGTCAAACGCGTCTCTCCTGAATGTCTTTCCAATAGCTATGATTCTCAAAGGAACCGGCAATTTTTCAAGCACTCTTATCTGAACAGGACTTGTGTGCGTCCTTAAAAGAATTTTTCTCTTGCTATCAAGATAAAAGGTGTCCCACATATCTCTGGCAGGATGGTCAACCGGCATATTAAGGGCTTCAAAATTATAAAAATCTGTTTCTATTTCAGGGCCTGTATGCACTCCGAAACCAAGGCCATGGAAAATTCTGACGATTTCTCTGGAAACAAGTGTAATCGGATGAAGAGAGCCGTAATCCGGTTTCAGGCCACTTAGTGTAAAATTCATCTTAATTTCAGAATTTGCTTCAACTCCGCAGGAAACTCTTTTCTTTTTTTCCTCAAAAGCCGCATTTAACTGTCTCTTAGCGCTATTAATTTTTGTTCCTGCAATTGGTCTGAGAGATTGTTCTATCTTTGGAATACTACCCGTAAGGTCTGCAAAAATTCCTTTCCTTCCAAAGTATTTAAGCCGCCATTTTTCAAGATCGGCATCCCTGTCCATTCCATTCAGTTCTTCAAGCGCCTTGTTAACAATGGATTCGATATCAAAGGGCAAATCTTTTTCAGCCATACACATTCTCCCTTATTATGTAGTTGAAAACCTCATCAGGAACAAGGTATCTTATTGACCTGCGCGCCTTAATTCTCTGCCTGACAAGGGTTGATGAAATCTCAATCCTCGGGATATCAAGCATTATGTATTTTACATCAAAATGAAACCTGGGCATCTGGTTTTTCTCAGTTATTCTTGGCGCCACAATGAACAAAAAATCCTGCGCCAGTTTTTCAGCGTTGCGCCAGGATGGCAGTATTACAAAAGCGTCCCACCCAACAATTATGTATAAGCTGGTAAAAAAAAACTTTTCTTTAAAAATCATCATCGTATCGTAAGTATAAGAAACCCCTTCTCTGGAAATTTCAACATCAGATATCTCAAAAGCAGGGTTTCCTTTAATCGCCAGTTTTAACATTTCAATCCTGTGCTCTGAAGAAGCCACAAGTCTGCCTCTGTGAGGCGGAATCTTTGCGGGAACAAAAATTACCTTCTCCAGACGGAATTGTTCTCTTGCCATCTCAGCAACGATAAGATGACCTGTATGCACAGGATCAAAACAACCGCCAAACACGCCAATTTTATTTTCTGAGCTGTCCATTGCCATATATCAGGTACTTATAAGTTGTTAATTCTTCCAGCGCCATTGGGCCCCTGGCGTGGATCTTATCAGTGCTTATTCCAATTTCAGCGCCAAATCCAAATTCCCCTCCATCAGTAAATCTTGTAGAAGCATTATGATATACACAAGCAGAATCAACCTCTCTCAAAAACTTTTCAGCAGATTCTTTGTTTGAAGTTATAATCGCATCAGAATGCCGCGTTCCATACTTGTTGATGTGCTCTATCGCATAATCAATATTTTCCACAATCCTTATCGAGATAATAAGGTCCAGATATTCCTCATACCAATCCTGCTCAACTGCTGGTTTTGCGAATGGTATAATCTTTAAGGTTTCAGGACATCCCCTTATCTCCACATTATGCTGTCGAAAAAGTCTTCCCATTTCTGGAATGAACACACCTGCAATATCTCTGTGAACAAGCAATGTTTCAACTGCATTGCAGGTTCCAGGCCTTTGAACCTTTGCGTTGAAGCACACTTCCAGCGCCATCTTCACATCTGCTTCTCTATCAACATAAATGTGGCATACGCCTTTATAATGCTTGATAACAGGAATTTTGCTGTTTTCAACGACCGCCCTAATAAGAGATTCCCCACCCCTTGGAATTACAAGGTCAATAAATCTGTCAAGAGACAGCAGATGTTTTACCGCTCTTCTTCCGCCGCCTGTGATAAGCCCGACAATATCAGGATTGATCCCTGTGTTTTCCAGCGCCTGTTTAAGACACTCCACCAGCGACATATTTGAAAAAATGGATTCGCTTCCTCCACGAAGAACCACGCAATTTCCACTCTTTAAACACAGGGAAGCGGCTTCAATCGTAACATCAGGTCTTGACTCATAAATAATCGCTATAACACCGATTGGAACTCTTACCTTTTTAATAACAAGTCCATTGGGACGAACTTTTTCCCAGATTAACTTTCCACAGGGATCATCAAGATGCATAACATTTTTCAGAGCAAGTGACATCTTTTTTATTCTCTCGGGAGTTAATAAAAGCCGGTCGATAAACGCCTTTGAGTAGTTCAATTTCTGGCATTTCTTTACATCTTTTTCATTTTGTTTGAGAATTTCATCTGTCCGCCGTGTGAGAATTTCAGCAAGATGATTAAGAAATTCATTCTTCTGCGGTGCTGTCAGGTTTTGCGCCTGAAATGAACCCATCCGCGCTTTTTCGGCAACCAGGTACACATTGTCCTTCCACTTTGTCATTTTTTCTCCGTAAAAAAAATTGTTCCGACATTCTTGCCGAGAAAAATGTCCCTGATAACCCATGGTCGTTTGCCATTGGCTATGATGCCTGTACAACCCAGCTGTAGAACTTTTTGAATCGCAAGTAATTTTGAAACCATTCCTCCGCTTCCCAAGGATGAAGATGTTCCATTTCTTGCTATGGAAATGTGATGCTCTGTGATCCGTTGAACCTGCGGAATAATCCTGACTCTGCCAGAATTTTTTGGGTCCGCGTCGTAAAGGCCATCAACATCAGAAAGAAGTATGAGCATATTTGCTTTAACCAGATCAACCACCATCGCTGATAACTGGTCGTTATCGCCAAATCTGATTTCTTCAGACGCCACCGCGTCATTCTCATTTATAATCGGCACTATCTTAAAAGAAAGAAGGGTCTCAAGCGTTGCAAGAGCATTTTCTCTTCTTTCCTTTGATTCGAATATGTCTCTTGTCAGAAGAACCTGTCCCACATTATAACCTTCCTCTCTGAATATTCTTTCGTAAAATCTCATTAACCTGCTCTGACCAACGCTGGCGGCAGCCTGAAGTTTTTCCATCTTTGAAGGTCTTCTTTTCCAGCCAAGTATCTGCATTCCTGCCCCAATGGCTCCAGAAGTAACTACGACAACCTGCCTGCGATTTTTCATCAACCAGCATATCTGCTGACCGATGTGCTCCATTAGAGAAGTGTCAAGACGATGCCCGACTGAAGTAAGAACATTTGTTCCGATTTTAATAACTACCCTTTTCGCCCTTTTTATAATCATCTGCTTTTCTCTGCCTGTTTTCATCCCCGTACCTTAATTCAGATTTGATTCCTCATTTTTTTTATGCCTTCAATCCAGTTCCTGAGGGAATTAATGTCTTTTTTTTCAATCATACTTTCAACCGCCTGGAGATTTTTTCTGAATTCTTCAATCGCCCGCAGGACATTTGCGCTGTTATGTAAAAAAATCTCTGACCAGATTTCCTGGTCACTCGCTGCAATCCTGGTGGTATCTCTGAAACCAGAACCAATACACGCTCTCACATACTGGCAATTTATGTCCTGTGAAAGCATTTCCACAAGCAAAAATGCCGCAAGATGAGGGAAATGGCTGGTAAGCGCGCAGATCCTGTCGTGTCGGTCAGATTCCATCCTTATCACATTCGCGCCGATACTGGCCCAAAAATTTTCAACTGTTTCAACAACCGAATTTTCTGAATTTTTTGCAGGAGTAATTATCACTGTTTTCCCATCAAAAAGTTGCCCGCTGGCGTTTTCAATTCCCCTTTTCTCAGAACCTGCCATTGGATGAGACCCGCAAAATCCGTGTCCGGCAGAAAAGGTATCCTCAACCGCGCGCACAATTGTTTCTTTTGTGCTTCCCACATCAGTGAAAAGCGCTCCTGGCTTAACCCTTGCGATAATTTTCGCAAGATCCACATTAACTGAAATCGGAGCGCAAAGAATGATGAATTCGGAATCTTCAACCATCTGTGAAAAATCCTGAAACGATTTATCAATCAGGCCCAGGCTTTTAGCTTTTTGAAAAGTGTTTTCGCTTCTTGTGTATCCATAAACTTTGCCTGCTATTCCTTTTTCTCTTGCGGCGAGAGCAATAGATCCTCCAAGCAAACCAAGACCCGCAATTCCAATGCTGCGAAAGAATTTCATAGTAAATCAGGCCTGTTCTGTTTTCTTATCTATCAACGATTTAAATGCGGAAAACAGTTCAATGGGCAACGGAAACACAAGCGTGGAATTCTTTTCAGTGGCTATCTCTGACGCGGTCTGGAGATACCTTAATTGAATTGCTATCGGTACTTCTGAAAGTTTCCTTGCTGCAGCCACCAGCTTTTCACTTGCCTGATATTCCCCTTCAGCGTTGATGACTTTTGCGCGACGTTCCCTTTCCACTTCCGCCTGTCGAGCCATTGCTCTCTTCATTGTGTCAGGCAGTTCAACCTCTTTAATTTCAACAATGCTAACCTTGATGCCCCAGGGATCTGTCTGTTCATCAATTATCTGTTGAAGTTTGTGATTGATCTTGTCTCTTTCTGAAAGAATCTCGTCCAGTTCCATCTGCCCGAGGACACCTCGTAAAGTAGTCTGAGCTATCTGCATAGTTGAAAGGCGGTAGTTTTCAACCTCAACAATCGCTTTTGACGGGTCCATAACCCTGAACCAAACAACAGCATTGACTTTTATCGGCACATTGTCCTTTGTCATAACCTCCTGGGGGGTAACATCAAAAGTGACTGTTCGCAAACTAACCTTTACCATCCTTTCAACCCCGGGAATTAAAAAGAAAAGTCCTGGACCCCTTGGTCCTATAAGTCGACCAAGACGAAATATGACGCCTCTTTCATATTCAGGCACTATCTTGACTGTGTTGGTTATTATCACTATCGCCACAAAAATCAAAGTCATCACTAAAACCGGCATTTTCCCTCCTGGTTAAGAAAACCCTGTTATGTTTTTATCTTAACTCTTTTCTCAACGGGTGTCAAAGAAATCTCCCCTGGCGCTCGTTTTACAAAACATGCTGGCAGCAACTGGTTTCAGTAAGAGATCGGGGGGAAGTTTCGCGAAACTATGTCTACTTTGCCTTTTTTTCGAGAAATCGCATAATTGAATGGGCTGCCTTCTTGCCTGCTCCCATGGCGCTGATAACTGTCGCCGCGCCTGTCGTTATGTCTCCGCCTGCAAAGATATCAGGTATATTTGTCTGGCAGGTTTCTGGATCAACAACAATGATTCCAGACCTCTCAAGCCGCAACTGAGGCATTGTTGAAGTCAAAACAGGATTGGGTTTCTGTCCTATTGCAACAATCGCTGTTTCAAAATCCATAATTGCCTCTGATCCCTCTATCTTCTCAGGCCTTCGCCTTCCGCTTTCGTCCGGTTCTCCAAGTTTCATTTTTACGACTTCTATGCTTTTGAGGTATCCGTTTTCATCGCCGATAAATCTGGTTGGCAGGGTGAGAAAATGAAATTCTATGCCTTCTTCTTTTGCGTTTTCATACTCTTCTCTTCTTGCCGGCATTTCGTTTTCGGTTCTTCTATAGAGAACACTAACTTTTCCACCAAGCCGTAGAGCACTTCTTGCGGCGTCAAGCGCAACATTGCCGCCACCGATCACAGCGACCCTGCTGCCAACCTCAATTGGCGTATTTGATTCAGGAAACTTATAAGCCTTCATAAGATTCACCCTGGTAAGAAACTCATTTGCAGAATACACGCCAAGCAAATTTTCTCCCTCGATACCCATAAAGGAAGGCAATCCTGCGCCAACACCTATGAATATCGCGCGATATCCCATATTCCTGAGATCGTCAATTGTCAAAGTTTTACCCACGATAATATCCGTAAGAATTTCAACTCCGAGTTTTTTCACAAACTCAATCTCCTGCTGGACAATTCTTTTTGGCAATCTGAATTCAGGGATTCCATATGTTAAAACCCCGCCCGGCATATGAAGCGATTCAAATATGGTAACAGGATAACCTTGTTTCGCCAGTTCAGACGCGCATGTAAGACCAGCAGGACCACTGCCAATAACAGCCACAGGAGCGTTCTTTTTTTCTTTTATTTCAGGAGATGTCTTTTCTTTTTCCATGTCGGCGGCGAATCTTTCAAGAAGACCTATCGCGACTGGCTCGCCCTTTTTCCCCAGCACGCAAACTCCTTCACACTGGGTTTCCTGAGGACAAACTCTTCCACAAATTCCAGGAAGAACATTCTTTTCCTTGATAATCTTTATAGCTTCTTCATAATTTTTTTCTGCGATCTTTTTTATGAACTTAGGTATGTCAATGCCAACAGGACAACCAGCAACACACAAAGGTTTCTTGCATTGCAAACATCTTCTTGCTTCTTCAAAAGCGTCTTGCTCAATGAAGCCATGGCTTACCTCATTAAAATTTCTTATTCTTTCTTCAATACTCTGTTTCTGAGGATGCCGTCTATTTTTTCCCATTTTTTTTCCTTTTTCAACAAAAAAAATTATGTTTAACAAATATCTGGCTCTTTTTCCAGTTTCTGTCATCTATTTCAGGAAAATCTTTTCTGTAATGCCCTCCTCTGCTTTCCTGCCTTTTAAAAGCAGCATATGTCATAACAAGAGAAAGAATAAACATGTTCTGAACTTCCCATCCAGCAGGACTCGAGAACTCCCTCAGGAAAATATATCTTGACCATGCTTTAAGTTTTGAAATCGCTTCCTCAAGATGCTGGCCATCTCTCTCAATTCCCACATTTTTCCACATCAAACTTTTGATAGACCTTCCAAGGTCGTATACATCAATAAAAGGACTATCATGCTGTTGAACCCTGTATTGTGGAATTTGAAAATCATTACTATGGCTTGAACCTGAAATTTCGTCTCTGGCTTTCATCCCTGCCCGCGCGCCAAAAACAAGCCCTTCAAGCAAGGAATTTGAAGCTAAACGATTTGCTCCGTGAACGCCGGTGCAGGCAACCTCTCCGCAAGCAAAAAGATTTTCAAGGTTGGTCCTGCCAAATTCATCCGTCACTATGCCTCCCATTGCATAATGGGCGCATGGTCTTACAGGTATCAGATCTTTTGTTATATCAATGCCGTATTCCAGACAGAACCTGTAGATCTGTGGGAATCTTGAAACCAGAAAATCAGGGTTCAGTTTTGTAAGATCAAGAAAAACACAGGTTGAACCAGTCCTTCTCATTTCGGAAACAATTGCTCTTGAAACAACATCTCTGGGAGCAAGTTCCATGGCAGAATGATAATTTTTCATAAATCTTTCGCCATTGATATTTATAAGAATTCCACCCTCTCCCCTGATCGACTCTGAAATCAGGAATCTTGGAACGCCTGCCATGTAAAGGGTCGTGGGATGAAACTGATAAAATTCCATATCTCCGAGTTTTCCACCTTTGCGAAAAACAGCAGACTGAAGGTCGCCTGTAATCGCCGCCGGATTTGTCGTCTCCTGAAAAAGTTGTCCAAATCCACCTGAGGCGACTATTGTTTTTTTTGCTTTGATAAAAATAAGATTGCCTGTTGTCTCGTCATAAAATATACCGCCCCTGACAGCATTCTCGAGCGTAATAAGGTCAACCAGAAAAAAATTTCCTCGAAGAATAATTCCAGGCATCTCGCTTATTTTTGATAATAGAGTGTGAACAACTTCCTTTCCTGTTGCGTCGCCCCTGGCGTGAAGTATCCTTGAAAAAGAATGGGCGGCTTCTTTTGTACGATCAAAACTTCCTGAACTTCTGTCAAACTTGCAACCCCATTCAATAAGTTCTTTAACTCTGTCTATACCCTCATTAACAAGAATCTGAACCGCGGATTCATTGTTGATAAAACATCCCGCAGACACTGTATCTTTAAAATGCGCCTGAGGTGAGTCCGGCGGAAACATTGCAACTGCAATTCCGCCCTGCGCATGATATGTGCTGCCATCATAAGGATTTTTCTTGCAGGCGACAAGGACTCGCAAACCTTCAAGTTCTGCCGCCGCCCGCCATCCGGCAATACCGCTGCCAACAATCAAACAATCAACATCTTCAACAGGCACAGAATCAAGATTGAAAGATATCAGATATTCAGGAATCATTTTTTAGCGTGTAGAGCAAGCCGGGAAATCTTTTCCTTCCAGAATTCTTTTTCCTGTCTGCTTGCATGGTCAATAATCAACACACCATCAAGATGATCTATCTCGTGAAAGAAACATCTGGCAAGAATGCCTCTGGCTTCAATGGTAATTGCTTTTCCCGAGTTTGTATATCCTTTCAAAACAACGCCTTTTGGCCTTGATATAGCAAAGAAAATCTCAGGAAAGCTGAGACAACCTTCCATATCTATTTCAGTTTCAGAATCAGTAAATACAATCTCGGGATTTGCTATCTTGATAATTTTTTCTTTTTCTCTATCAAGGGCGACAAAAGCCCTCATATTGACACCTATCTGAGACGCGGCAAGCCCAAGTCCACCAACTTTTTCAAGGGTTTCTTCAAGGTCTCTGAAAAGATCCTGCGTCTTTTTTCCAAAATCAGAAATACTTTTCGAAGGTTTCCTTAAAACTTCCGCTCCATATTTTCGTATTCTTCTCACAGTCATACCTGAAGTCCTGCCTTCTTTATCGTTTCATCGATTATTTTCATAGCGCAGTATTTACCGCACATATTGCAGACCTCTTCTGAATAAACCTTTTGAGATTCTCTAATCTTTCTGAATCTTTCTGGATTGATAACAAATTTTTCCTGTTGTTTCCAGTTTCTGATATAACGAAATTCCGAAAGGCGGTCATCCTGAATTTTCGCCTCGCTATTTCCCCTCGCGATGTCTGCCGCGTGAGCGGCTATCTTTGAGGCAACAATTCCATCCTCAACATCCTGTATTGTTGGAAGCCCTAAATGTTCGCTCGGGGTGACATAACATAGAAAATCCGCGCCAGCCCATGCTGCCAGAGCGCCGCCAATCGCTGAAGCAATGTGGTCATAGCCAGCAGCGATATCAGTGACAATGGGACCAAGCAGATAAAGCGGCGCACCATAACATATTGTTTTTGCCAGTTGCACATTCGGAATTACCTGATGCAATGGAATATGCCCGGGGCCCTCAATAATAACCTGAACATCGGCTTCCCAGGCTCTCCGAGTCAATTGCCCGAGTATCATAAGTTCTGACATCTGAAGATTATCGCTCGCGTCAGCAATACATCCTGGTCTCAGCCCGTCGCCAAGACTCAGAACAAGATCGTATTTTCTTGCAAGATCAAGCAATCTTTCAAAGTTTGAATACAGAGGATTTTCTCTGCCTGTCATTATCATCCAGCTCGCAATGAATGCGCCGCCGCGGCTTACAATACCTGTTTTTCTTTTCTTTTTCTTTAGCATTTCAATACAAGCAAGCGTCACCCCGCAATGAACAGTAACAAAAGAAATCCCATCTCTGGCGTGCCTTTCGATAACATCAAATAGATCATCTTCAGTCATTTTTTCAATTGTTCCATATTTTTCAATCGATTCTATCATTGCCTGATAGACAGGAACAGAGCCAACAGGGATAGAACTTTCCTGAACAATTTTTTTTCTGACCTCATCAAGATTTCCGCCAGTGCTCAAATCCATCACGGCGTCTGATTTCAACCTGCACGCGGTCTTTAACTTTTCAAGTTCAAAATCGATGTCGCAAACATCAGGAGAAGTTCCGATATTTGTGTTAACCTTTACCCTCAGGAACTCTCCAATCGCAACAACTGATCTGTCTCTGTGTTTCAGGATAATAGATTTGCCCGCAGCCACAGAAGACGCCAGTTTTTCAGGTGAAACCTGTTCCTGCTGCGCCGCGATTTTTACGGCATCTGTGATAATACCTTTCTTTGCCAGATTTTTTTCAAGCATCATAGTTTATCCTTCAGAATCGCGCCTGTTGCGGCGCTCTGTACAAGCAAGCTGTATCTTGCAAGAATTCCTGTTAATTTTTTTTCGGCCCTCTTAATTTTTTTCAATCGATTTGAAATTTCACTGTCAGACAGATGCACATTTAATTTTCTCTCTGGAATGTTTATTTCGATAATGTCACCGTCTTTAATACACGCAATTGGTCCGCCTGCTGCGGATTCAGGGCTTATATGACCTATGCAGGCTCCGCGAGTTCCGCCTGAGAAACGTCCGTCGGTCAAAAGCGCCACATATTCGCCGAGTCCCTTGCCTGAAATCGCCGATGTGACGGCAAGCATTTCCCTCATTCCAGGGCCTCCGCGAGGACCTTCGTCTCTGATTACAACAACATCTCCTTTTTCAATTTTTCCCTCAAGAACTGCCGCCAAACACTGCTCTTCTCCATCGAATACCTTTGCAGGACCTTTGTGCGTCATCATTTTGCTGGCAACCGCTGACTGTTTGATTACACTTCCATCAGGAGCAATATTGCCTTTAAGGATGGCTATTCCGCCTTCCCTTGAATAAGGGTCGGACACCTTCCTTATCACAGAAGTATCAAAATTTCTTGCTTTTTGAGCAATCTCGCCAATCGTCTCTCCGGAAACATTCCTGGCCCCGGCATTCAAAAGTCCGGCTTCACAGAGTTCTTTCATCACAGCAGGAATACCGCCTGCTCTGTTAAGGTCTTCCATATGATGAAACCCCGCAGGCGAAATTTTGCAGAGGTTTGGAACATTTTTGCTGATACGGTCAAAAATATCAAGTGTGAGATCTATCCCTGCCTCGTTTGCAATAGCGGGCAGATGCAGTACAGTGTTTGTGGAAGCGCCTATCGCCATATCAACCGCAATAGCATTTTCAAATGAGATGTAATTCACCACATCCCTTATTTTGACATTGTTTTTCGCAAGTTCCATAATCCGCATTCCTGCCTTTTTTGCAAGCCTGACCCTTGCTGAATCAACAGCAAGAATCGTTCCATTATATGGAAGAGCGATTCCAAGAACCTCACTGAGACAATTCATTGAATTTGCAGTAAACATTCCAGAACACGAACCGCAGGTGGGGCATGCATACTCTTCAAGAATTTTAAGCTGATCTTCGCTCATTTCACCGGCTGATACCTTGCCAACGGCTTCAAACACAGAAATAAGATCAACAGTGCCAATGCCCGGACACTGACCCGCAAGCATCGGTCCGCCGCTAACTAAAATTGTTGGGAGATTTAATCTTAAAGCCGACATTATCATTCCAGGAATTATTTTGTCGCAGTTGGTTACAAGAACCAATCCATCAAAACCATGGGCCTCAGCCATAATCTCAATGGAATCCGCTATTAATTCCCTTGAAACAAGAGAATATTTCATACCCGCATGACCCATTGCTATTCCATCGCAAACACCTATCGTTCGAAATTCAATGGGTGTGCCGCCTGCCATTCTTATTCCATCTTTAACGGCTTGAGAAATTCTGTCAAGGTGAATGTGCCCTGGAATGATTTCATTTGCTGAATTGCATACGCCAATCAACGGGCGGTTTATCTCTTCATCAGTCAATCCATTTGCCTTTAACAAACTTCTATGCGGAGCCCTTGTCAAACCTTTTTTCACATTATCGCTATTCATTATTCCTCCGATTTGAAATTATTATATTGCCATCTGCTCAATAATCTTCAGTTTCTCTTCGGATATTTCTTTGCTGCCAGAAACGACATCCTTCAACGGGATTTTGCAGAAATTTGATCCTTTAATGCCAACCATAAAGCAATCAAGGCCATCAAGCAGTCCTTTCACTGCATGGTTCCCAAATACTGTCGCAAGATATCTTGTCTGATATGTCGGCACTCCACCCCTCTGGATATAACCTAAAACAGAGTACCTTGCCTCCGCGCCTTCCATCTTTTCATTTATCTGCCTTGCGATTTCATGCGCTTTTCCTGCGCCTTCGGCGAGTATAATAAGAGAACTTACCTTACCCATCTCTTTATCTTTTTGCAAAATCCTGATCACTTCTTCAATAAAAACAGGTCTCTCGGGAATAAGAACTATTTCAGCACCAGCGGCTATGGCAACTTCAATAGCCAGAAATCCATGTTCCCTTCCCATAACCTCAACCACAAAAATCCTTTCGTGGCTTGTGGCAGTATCCCTGATTCTATCTATCGCTTCAAGAGCCGTGTTAACCGCTGTGTCAAATCCGATGGTAAAATCAGTGCAGCAAACATCATTGTCAATTGAAGCAGGTATCACACAAACAGGGAAATCAGTATTCGAATGAAAATAGAACGCGCCACGGCTTGAACCGTCTCCACCTATCACTACAAGAGCATCAATGCCCTTTTCCTTCAGGTTTTTCAAACATTTTTTTTGAACATCCGTATTTTTGAATTCAGGAAATCTGATGGTCCTCAAAATTGTACCACCCTTATTGATTATGGAACTAACACTCCTTGAATTAAGATGGATAAAATCGTTTTCGTATAAGCCCAGAAACCCCCTCATAACGCCATAAACCTGAAGTCCTGAAGCAATAGATGTCCTCACAACCGCCCTGATAGCGCAGTTCATTCCCGAAGCATCGCCGCCGCTTGTCAAAACAGCAATTCGTTTCATATTAGTATCCAAAATCAGCCCTCACAGATGGCATCTTCCTTGCGTCCGTTTTGATCATAGATCTGGCATCATCCGTCATTGAGGAAAACTTATACCACCAGGGCTTAGACATCGCGCACGCCAGCCGTCTTATTATCCTGATGCGCGGTATCGCAATTCTGACAAAAGATTTCTCAAGAGTATCCCAGTCCTTGGTGGAAGGGTCTGTGAACGCTTCCTTAAAATACGCTCTTCCGCACATCGGACCTGATATCAGATCAGACACAATTCCATACTGGGCGCAATACTGCTCAAAATCAACAGCGGCACTCAAAAGCAACATAGGCCTTGGCGAAATTTTTTCCATTTCTTTTGCGGCATCGCGAACAACCTGCGGGCTTGCAATCTGAACAATTTTTCCATCCTCTTCAACCCAGAGAAGCGGCACCTGTGTTTTATAAAAATGTCCGAGTGGACCAAAATCCTTTGCCATGGCTATCAATCCATCTGGCAATCTTTTCGCAAAATCAGTTTTACTTTCTCCTGGCAATTGAAACAAAAGTGTTTCAGTAAAAAGTGGCTTGTTAAATTTTTTTGCCTCCTCAAATGCAATTGTTGCAAATTCAATGTTTTTTTCCCAGCTCTTCCTGTGCGCTGGGTTCAATTTAACAAGAATCTTAAATCCGTCTACAGCATGAGCAACTTCTTCAGCCCTTACAGCAAATCTTGCAATCTGTCCGGTTCCATCATCTACTGATTCTGCACTTGTATCTTCCAGTCTTCCGATCAACATCACATCTCTGCCAAGTGTTTCTCTGAAACCAGGAGAAAGATAAGCAAGATGGTTGAAAAGCGCGGCGGTCGCATTTCCGCCAAGGTGCTTCGCAAATCTCAAACAAACCTCTCTAACATCACTGTCATCTGGTTTTTTATTAACTCCTGTGTGCTTAAAGTATGCCTCTGTAAGCTTCAGATATGAACTATGCTGGTCTGAAGCAAAAACATCAAACACACCAGAAGTTGAGTATTTAGCGAGCGTGGAAAAAATCCCTTCACTTACACCAACTCCATCTCTGTATGTCGCAAGTATTTTCATAATGACCTCCTTTTTATTTTAGCGAATTTTTGAATTCAACCAGTTTATTTTGCAGGGTATCATCGCTCAGAGCAAGAATTTCAATTGCAAAAATCGCCGCGTTTTTAACGCCTGCCCTGCCTATAGCCATTGTGCCGACAGGAACCCCGGAGGGCATCTGAACCATAGAATAAAGAGAATCGACTCCCTTGATTTCGCTTGTTGGCAGTGGCACTCCAATCACTGGAAGAGTGGTTTTCGCCGCGAGCACTCCGGGCAAATGGGCAGCCATACCAGCGCATGCGATAATAACTTTTATCCCGTTTGTCTTTGCGGATTCAGCAAACGAAATTGTTTTGTCAAGGCTTCTGTGCGCTGACATCACTTCGATTATGTAAGAAACTCCGAATTTTTCGAGCATTTCTTTTGCTCCGTCAAGAAAAACAAGGTCATTCTGACTTCCAACTATTAAGGCAACCTTCGGATTTTCCATTATCACCCCCCATTAATCAAAGTTCTCATCTTCTCTATCGCAAGTTTTATTTTTGCCTCGTCAATTGTAAGGGCGAACCGCACATAACCTTCTCCAGATGGTCCAAAACCAACCCCTGGCGTAACAATAATATTTGCCTTCATAAGCAGCTTCTCAGTAAAAGAAAAAGAGTCGCAGCCAACGACAAGCCAGAGATAAAAGGTGGATTGCGGTATTTTAACATTAAAACCCAGATTTTTCAAACCATCAACAAGGATATCTCTTCTTTTTTGATAGATGCTTCTCATTTGTTCAACATCTTCCTGTGGCCCGGACAGGCATTCAACGCCTGCAATCTGAATTGCTTCAAATGTGCCGGAATCAATGTTTTCTTTTAATGTCGCAATGGCTGAAACAAGTTCTTCGTTTCCGCAGGCCCATCCTATTCTCCATCCTGTCATATTATACGTTTTCGAAAGAGAGTGTATCTCAATGCCGGTGTCTTTCGCGCCCGGTATCGAAAGAAAACTTGTGGGTCTTTTCCCCTCAAAATAAAGTTCGTGGTAAGCCGCGTCATAAACAATTATGATTCCGCGTTTCCTGCAAAAAGATATTGCTTCTTTCAAAAAATCAATATCCGCGCACGCCGCTGTTGGATTATTGGGATAATTCAAATACATAATTTTTGCCCTGTCGAGTATTTCTGATGGAATTTTCCCTAAATCTGGAAGAAAATTATTTTCTTCCTTTAGCGGCATAAAATAAGGTATACCTCCTGCAAGAATTGTGCCAATTTGATAAACAGGATACCCTGGTTCAGGCACAAGCGTTATATCACCGGGGTTGACAAAAGCAAAAGGGAAATGCGCAATCCCTTCTTTTGAACCTATCAAAACACATATTTCTTTTTCATAATCGAGATCGACATCAGAATATTTTCTGTAATAATCAGCTATCGCCTTCCTGAAGTCAGATCTGCCTTTTCCGAAAGGATATCTGTGAACTGAAGGGTCTTTCACTGCTTTTCTCATTGCCTCAACAATCCTTTCTGGAGTCGGCATATCGGGGTCTCCAACCCCAAAACTTATAACCTGGCGTCCCTGAGCGATAAGTTGCTTTTTCTTCTTATCAATCTCCGCAAAAAGATATGGCGGAAGTTTTTGCATCTTTTCACTGATTTGAAACATTTCTTTCTCCCTGTTTACACAAAATTGACTTTAATTTATTTCCAGTAGCCAACTCAAATTGAAAGTCATTAAAAATCGCAAAATCAGTATAAATTTAAAAACAGTATTGTTCAAAATTGTTTCAGGGTAAGGTCCTGAGCCATTCAATCACATCACTCATCTGGTAAAAACCCGCAGGTTTTTCAACAATGAATCTTGCGGCGATCAGAGCACCGCCGGCAAATGCCTCTCTGTTGAAACATCTGTGGGAAATCTCAAGTATCTCTCCTTTTCCTCCAAACATTACAATATGTTCACCAACAACTTCTGAAATCCGCACCGCGTGAATCCCGATTTCGTCAGAGGTTCTAGGACCCTGAATTCCGCTTCTTCCATAAACGAAACCTTCCCTTGCTTCTCTTTTGCGAACCGAGTTTATGATTTCGCCAAGTTTGAGCGCTGTGCCGCTTGGAGCGTCTTTCTTGTTGTGGTGATGTGTCTCTATTATCTCAACTTCACAGTCCTTACCAAGCAATCCTGCGGCATTTTCCACAATTTTCATCATAATATTGACGCCAATACTCATATTTGGAGACGCGAGCACGGCAATTTCTTTTGAAAAAAACCTTATCATCTCGCTTTCTTGTTTTGAAAAACCCGTGGTTCCGATAACCGCTTTCATTTTTTTCTTTTCTGCAAGTTCCAGATGAGCAATTGTAGCCTCTGGCGTTGTAAAATCAATCAAGACATCAGCGTCAGCGCATCCTTCAAGAGCGTCCTTTACAACGAGTCCTGGAAGGATCTCGGTTCCAACCGATGGATGATTTTTCGCCTCAAATACCCAGACCGGTTTCATATCCGTCGTTTTGCTCACAAGAGAAATAATGCTTGAACCCATCCTTCCGCAAACGCCGGCAACAGCGATCTTTATTACTTTTTCTTTCATATTGTATCCTTTTCCCTTTTTATTTCAGCTCCCAGAGACATAAGTTTTTCTTCAAATTTATGATATCCCCTGAAAAGATGATAAATCCTTGAAATATGCGTGGTCCCTTCTGCAGCAAGGCCAGCCAGCACCAACGCAGCGCTTGCCCTGAGATCAGAAGCCATCACCCGCGCGCCAAAAAGATTTTTGACGCCTTTGACAATCGCCTTCGAACCATCAAGGCTGATACTGGCTCCAAGCCGATTGAGTTCTCCCACATGAATAAACCTTTCAGGAAATACTTTTTCAGTAATAATGCTCACACCATCGGCAAGAGAAAGAAATGCCATCATTTGAGCCTGAAGGTCTGTTGGAAAACCTGGATATGCGAGAGTCACAACATCGGTTGATTTCCATTCATTTTTTCCCTTAATTTCTATAAAATCTTTTCCCGCGCATATTTCAATTCCTGTTTCGCTCATTTTTTCAAGGAAAGCGCCAAGGTGAATAGGCTGGCATTTTTCAACAGCGACACATCCTCTGGTAATCGCTCCTGCAAGAAGGAAAGTGCCTGTCTCAATCCTGTCAGGAATTACTCTGTGCTCTGCTCCACGCAAAGATTTGACTCCCTTTATTACAAGACACGGAGAACCAATTCCTTCAATTCTGGCTCCCATTTTAACAAGAAAATTGGCAAGGTCGCTTATTTCAGGTTCACAAGCTGCAAATTCAATCACTGTCGTGCCTTTTGCCACAGCGGCAGCGCACATAACATTTGCAGTTGCCAGAACGCTTGAACCAAAAGCCCCTCCAAGAAAGATATAATCGCCTTTAAGCTTTCCCTTTGTTTCAGCAATTACATAACCGTCTTCAATCTTGATATCCACACCAAGTTTCTGCAATCCTTTTATATGCAGGTCTATTGGACGAGGACCTATAATGCAACCGCCGGGCAAAGAAAATTTTGCTTTTCCACTCCTTGCGAGCATCGGACCGAGAAGGGAAATTGAGGCCCTCATAGTTTTTACAAATTCATATGGCGCGTCATTCTTGTTTACTGCCTGCGGGTCCACTTCTACGGTGCCGTTCTTAAAGGAAACTTTTGCTCCAAGATACTGAAGAATCTTCAGCATTGTCCTTACATCCTGCAAATCAGGCACGCTGTGAATAACGCTTGCGCCTTTTGCCATAATTGAGGCGGCAAGAATTGGAAGAACTGAATTTTTCGCGCCGGAAGCAGTCACACTTCCCTTCAAAATTTTTCCGCCTTCTATAACAAATCTATCCATATTGCCTCTTTTCTAAAATCCCCCTTGCATTCTCTTTTTCAAAAATGAATTATTAACTTTTTAGATTTTATCACAAAACAGGACCTCAGTTAAACGGTTTTTCTGAAAACAACAACCCTTTCTGATCCACTGATGTCCTTGCAAACAGCGATAAGGGACATTCTTGAATCCTTCAACTCATAAAAATAATTTGTCTGCTGTGGCGAAATCTCCATAATCAAAAATCCGTCTTCAGAAAGAACATCGGGAACCACACTTAAAATTCTGTAAACAATTTCAATTCCGTTCTTGCCTCCATCAAGCGCGACATTTGGTTCTTTTTTCACCTCTTCCTGCGCTTTAGATATCTCATCTGATGTAAGATACGGTGGGTTGGCCACTATAAGGTCAAATCTTCCCTGCAAACCCGGCGGGATAATATCAACGTGCCTGACAGAAATTCGGGACTCTAAATTATGAAGACAAACATTTTTCCAGGCAGTTTTTACCGCCTTTTCCGAAATATCAGTAGCGACTACTCGAGCAAAAGGAAATATTTGCGCAAGAACAATCGCAATAGCGCCGCAACCAGTGCAGATGTCAAGTATTGAAATTCTTTTTTCCTTGTCCTTCAAAAAGCGCCCTGCGCAGCTAACAATTGTTTCTGTTTCAGGCCTTGGAACAAATACTCCTTTTGAAATCTGAAATTTGTAACCAAAAAAATAAGTTTCTTTAAGAAGGTACGCGAGGGGAATGCGGTTTGCTCTTTTTGAAATCAACAGCAGGAATTGTTCTTCTATCTTCTTCGGAATCTGCGGACGATCCACATACAGCTGATACCTTTCAATGTTCAACAGCCTCGCCAGAATTAATTCTGATTCAAACAGCGGATCAGGTATTTCAGCGTATGAAAGTAATCCCTTTGCCCTCAGCAATAGTTCATTTATCTTTGATTCAGGTCCTTTGGGCAGGCTTGTCTGCTTCTTTCGTTTTGATCTTTGATAACGCCTGATTTGCCGCAACTTTCACTACCTGGTTGGGATCAGATTCAGCAAGATATCCAAGAAGTTCCGCATAGTCCTGATTCTCATGTTTAGAGAGATAATTACCAATCACTTTCACTATTTCTGCGCGGAAATAGACCTCGCCGGGGTCAGATGGATAATCATCCTGAAGTCGACTGACAAGTTTTTCAATATATTCATAAGAACCAAGCTGGGCTCTGACAAGTCCATAGTCAAGCTCAAAAGAATTAGCTCTATATTCTTCCCACGCTCTCTCTATCACAGAAAGATGTTCAGGCCTGCCAATTCTTCCAAGTATTCTTATTATGGATAGCGCCAGAGATTGTTCCTGTTCTTCTTCTGAACCTGCCTGAACAAAGGATGTTTGAACCGATGGTTGCAAGACAGGCATCTCTGGCGGAGCGCCAGGGGGGACTTGCTCAGGTGTCTCAACGGATGCCCTGCGTTCAACTCCAAGAACTTTAACAGTACCTGTGCTGTATCTCTTAACAAGAAGCTGTTCATACTTTGTTTTTTCTGTCTTCAATGCCTCCACCTGTTTTTCCAATCTCGCAATTCTTGCTTCCTTTGTTTTGATATCGTTCTCCAGTGTGCGCAGCTGAGCCCTCAGCTCTTTAATCTGTTCGGGAGAAAGCGTCTCGACAGGTTTTTCAGCTCCCGGGGCTTCTGGCGGCGCAAACCCCGGCGGCTGAGCGAATCCTGCTTCGGCAGCAGGTTGCATATTAAGCTTGTTTGAAATTGTCTGTTGCTGAGTCTGCAGTTTTGCGATGTCGTTTTTTATAACAAACTTTTGTGATTCCAGGTCATCTATTCTTTTTTCGATCGTCTCAATCTTACCTTTTGCTTCTTCTCTCATCTTCAGTTTACTGGAAACCATTTTGTCAAGGATATTTTTCAACCTCTCTGCCGCCTCCGGACTCAATGTTTCAGAAAGACCCTGAAGCGCAACCATTTTTGTATCAAAAAGATAATCGGGGCCTTCAAGCACTTTGAAAAGATAATCCACTGCCTGTTTGGTCTGGGTCTTTCCAATCACCAGCAGAATATTTTTTCTGACATCCTCATTTTTCTCTTTATCCATCTGGCTGATGAATTGAGATAAATATGGTTCAAGTTGCGATGAACTGAAATTGAATAGATTTCTGCTTGCTTCTTTTCTCTTTGTTTCAGGTCCAAACCTTGCATCTTTAACCAGCGCCTCTACAGAAACAATTTGAGCCTGCATCGGTCCTGCCGATGGAGTCTCAGGTTGTTTTTCAACAATCCTCTCTACCTGAACATTTTTTTCTGCATTCTGCCATTTTTCAACAATTTCTTTATCCCGTCCGGTACTATTGATTTTTGAAAGCATCTGCTTTGCCCGCTCTGCTTCATAAGTTCCGACGGCATTGTTAATAACCCGTTGAAATTGTTCTGTTGCTCTGTCAATTTGGCCTGCTGCAAGATAAGCACTACCAGCGCCAAGATTGAATGCCGCGTTGTCCGGCTCTGTTTCAATCGCTTTTTGATAGTACTCAAGAGCCTTTGAAAAATCAGCCTTTCTATAGTAAAGTTCCCCAATATAAAAACTGGCAAGCCCATTCCTGGGATTTGATGTCAATTCGCGCTGGAAATATGTCAATGCGTCATCAAGTCGATTTAACGTCATCTTTGATATACCCTTTTTGATATTATCTGTCATTTCAGCGGCAGTAATGCTGCCCGCGGAAAAAAAGATAAAACAAATCACAGGAAACAATGCCTTGAGAAATTTCTTATTTAATATCATTGTCCCTCCTTTTTTTTCTCAATTCATCAATAAGATTGTCCATATCTCCGTCAAGAATGCTCTGAAGGTTATAAAGTGTCAAACCAATTCTATGGTCTGTCACTCTGTTTTGAGGGAAATTATATGTTCTTATCTTTTCACTCCTGTCTCCTGTTTTTATCTGGTTTTTCCTCTCGCGGGAAATTTCCTGTTCTTTTTGTTTCTTTATCAGATCCTGAAGTCGCGCTCTTAAAATCTTCATGGCGCGAATGCGATTCTGCATCTGGCTTCTTTCATCCTGACAGCTCACAGTAATTCCTGTCGGGATATGGGTAACCCTGACAGCGGAATATGTTGTGTTTACGCTCTGGCCGCCATGACCTGACGCGCAAAAGGTTTCTACCTTCAAATCATCAGGGTTGATTTCTACCTGATCTTCTTCAACATATGGAAAAACCGCGACTGTGGCGGCTGAAGTGTGTATCCTGCCGGATGCCTCTGTATCCGGAATTCTCTGCACCCTGTGGACACCACTTTCATACTTGAAATGGCCATAAGCGCTTTCTCCGTGAACGAGAAATATTATTTCCTTAAAGCCGCCGAGCTCTGAAGCGTGAAAGTCAAAAACCTCGATCTTCCAGTTTTTCTTTTCAGCAAATTTGTTGTACATCCTGAAAAGGTCGGAAGCGAAAAGCGCCGCCTCCTGGCCGCCTGTGCCGGCGCGTATCTCAACAATGCAATCTTTGCTATCTTCCGGAGAAGAAAAGAAGAACTCTTCTATCTCTTTTTCAAGGTCGGAAATTTCTTGCGAAAGACGTTGGTATTCCTGCTCTACAATCTCCTGATATCCATCTTGATTCTCAATCTCTCTCAGTTCGTCTATTTCCTGACAGAGGGCAAGATACCTCTTCCCTTTTTCAACAATCTCGCTTATCTCGCCAATTCTTTTCAGTTTTTCCCTGTATTCTGAGCTGAAATTGCCTGCTGGCGTTGAAACAAAAACTAAAAGACTTTCAAATTCCTGTTTCAGATCTTCAATCTTCCCGACTAAATCAGCCCTTTCTTGAAATTTTATCGCCATATCTTTTTTTAAACCTCTCTACCATTCCAGCGGTATCAACAATCTTTTGTTTTCCGGTGTAAAAAGGATGGCAGTTTGAGCATATTTCAAGCCTTATTTCAGATTTTGTAGAACGGGTGACAACCGTATTGCCGCAGGCGCAAACAATTTTCACTTCCTTATACGCTGGATGTATCTTATCTTTCATTGCTTTCTCCCTGTAGAAAAAATGAAAAATCATTCCTGTACATAGGTTTTTCAACATCTGTAATGCCTTCTCCGCTGAAACTCTTAATTTCCTTGCCTTCTATTAAAATCCTTACACCAGCCTCCGGGTCAAATTGCGTGGCGGTAAAAACCATCTGGGCGAGCCGGCCCTTAATTTCTGAAATGCCTCCGCCGGATTCAATCTCCTTGCTAAAATCAACATAGATAATTTTATCCTGAATCCTCACATCAATAACTCTGGCCTCTGATGGAACACAGGAAATATAGCCCTGGTCAATTTCTTCCTGTTCAGGGCCTTCAATAAGCTGGCTCATCGCGAATTTTATTTTTTCAGAAATATCCATCGCAATCACTGCACTGATCTGTCTGCTGGTAGATACAAGAGAAAGCGAACCATCCTTAGTGTTTTGAAAGAAATAAACGACTACCTTTCTTGAAGTAATTACGCCCGAACGCACCAGCCCAAAAACAATCAGCAGCGCCGCCCACAGGATCAAAAGTCCTGTGACAATTCTTTTTTGCATGTTTACTTTACCAGATCCCATATGTTGTCCACCTGTTTGCCCTTTTCCAGAATCACCGGGGCTATCCTGCAAATCTCGCAGAAATACCTCAGGGTATCAATATGATTCCCTGAAACAGCAATAATGTGATTACAGGGAAATACTCTCAAGAAATCTTTAAAATCACAATCCAGTCTTGCATGAACATGCGGCCAGGTAGGATTGGTTTCAGAATTGATTTTCTTTCTTAATTTTTCCTCGAGAGACAAGCTTTCTCCTTTGATAATAACCATATATGGCTTATCGTTCCATAATCCAATTCTTGCAAAAGTTAATGGACCGCAGGCAGCATCAAATTCAACAGAAGCGCCTCCTGCCTTGAAATAAAATTCAAGCGCGGGATGAAATGTTATCTTTTTGAAATTCTCGGCAGGATCCTCACTCAATGAAGCATAATAACTGGCGTGATTGCCTGAATTGCAGAAATCCCACACATCGATGTCAGGATGATACAGACGGACATCCATAAACAACACAGGAAGCCCGCCGCTGACATACTTTAAAATCTGCATTGTCAACGCAGCGTAAGAATCAGCCTCAGTGGAACATACAAAAGGTTCCTTTGGCCCATTCCAGTCATAAGGGTCGTTCATAAGCATTTCAGGGACATCTCCAAGACAGACATATTCTGTGAGTTCCCTCTGACCTTTAAGCCCGCAAAAATCAAAATCGTATTCCTGATTGACTTTTTTCATAGCAAGATAGAGAGCAATCTGACGCTTAAGGGTTTCAGGCGTCAGCATTTTCCCATCATATAAGATTCTATCTCCAAGCATTTTTGTGAGCCACTGAAATCCTTTCTCGATCTCACCTGAAGAAATTTTCTCCATTGTTTTCAAAAGCAGAAGCTGGTCTATTTGATAAACAGTCGTGCCAAAATATTTGATGGTCGGAACTAAATGAAAGTATCCGGTTTCCATACCCATCGAATGTCCGCCATAACAGCCATATACCTCATTCTTTATGCAGGTCGCAGCCTGAGACGCATTAATCCATTTAATCACTTCCTGCAATGTTAAAGAATCATTGATGTCGCCAACTATCCTGTGAGTTCTCAAACCTGCCTGCCGCAAAGCCCCATCAGTCGCAAGAAGCCCTACATTTCCGGGATAGGCGCCATTATTGTTTGAAAGAGACAGTATCGGTTTATCAGTTCCGAATGACTGAATAAACGGCCAGACAAGATATGGAAAGTCCCAGACATTATAGCACATTATTATTTGTTTGCAATTGCTTCTTACAAGCTGCTCACCGACATTTCTGGCGCTTGTTATGTTCTTGATTGTCTCTGAACCGATAATGATTTCTGGAGTTGAGCCGGTTCTATCTTTGAGGTTTTTTCTTAACAATTTTGCCCACCTGTTCAATACAACCATATTTTCTTTCTCATTTGCCGACCAGACATGCTGGCGCTCATCATTCATCATCACAATACCAATGGCTGTATGTTTCATATTTCCTCCTTATTTCGATCAGGTTTCTACCGATTCAATTATACCGCAAAAAGTGAAAACAATGAAGGTCTGTGTCTCCCGACAGGGAAAAATCCTGCTGATTCCATTTTTATACAACGTGAGCTGTTCGATGTCTTTATCCATAATTTTACAACTGTGCCTTGTTTTGAAATCGTAAATTTTACATATGTCATTTTCAACGACAATCCTGTCAACAATCCCGTATACATTTTTTCCATCTATCTCTGCAAGAAACGGCAATTCACTGAACGAATTTTTAGCTGGCAAAATAATCTTTTTTATTTGCGGTTTTAAAATGTTTTTCAGATGAATCTCCATTTCTGCTGTAATGTCTGCATACATCTTCGTTTTCTTTAAGAGAAAAATCGCCCTTTCCTTAATTGTGTTGAAATCTGCCTCAACAAAATTGTTTGAAATCTCCCATAAAATCCTGTGGATTATTGTTCCTGTCTTTTCTCCTTCAAAGCTGAAAACTTCTCCGGATGAAGAAAAAGAAACAGGCGAAATCAATTTTCTTGAAACAGCAGGCATTTTCCGCGTTTCTTTTTTTTCTGATTTAATAAATCCCGGCTTTTTTGAAAAACCAACTTCTTTCGCAGGATAAAGCGGCTGGAAATTATCAAGAGCTTCAAACCAGACGCTTTTTTTCTTTGCGCCTGTAATGAAAAGACACTGTCTCGCCCGTGTGAGGGCCACATAAAGAATCCTTTTTTCCTCTTCCTCAAGCTTTTTTACATAGTCCTGGTAAAAATCATCCTTTTCGTTTTTGAAAACAAAAACATAGTCGTTGTTTTTTTCTTCCACCCTTTTGTGCATAAGATAAATTTTTCCTGTGTCGGGCTTTCCCTGTTCAATACCGGCAAGGAAGACCACAGGAAACTCAAGCCCTTTGGAAGCATGCACGGTCAGAATTCTGACAGCGTTGTGGTGTTCTGAAAAAACATCCGCTTTTGGCTCTTCCGGTCTATTAGAAATCCTTCTGAGGTTTTGAACCATCTGAAAAAAAGGCACATGTTCCATTTCACCAATAAGCATCAGAAATTTTTCAACATTTGCGCAACCCTGAGAACTCAGTTTCGAAAACATATCAATTTCCATAATGATTTTATCAAGGATTGAAGAAGCAAAATCGCCCGCTAAAAGAGCGCGCCATTTTTTAATCCTGTCCTGATCCAGATGAAAAATCGAATTTTCAAGATTTGCCATCGAAAGCGTATCAGAAGGATCGGCAAGTACACAAAGAAGGCTGATAAGAAAAATAATCTCGTCTTCCTGATAAAAGCCTATGCCGCCAATATTCACAAAAGGTATTGAATACTTCCCGAACAATTCTTCAAGAATTTCAAGATGGGTTCTTTTGCGGATTAGCACAGCGATGTCTCTGAATTCCACTGGCCGAAAAATGTCAGAGTTTTTATCATAAACAGAAAATTCACTCTCAATCAGGGACAGAATTTTTTCACAAATCCACTTGTATTCATTCTGTTTTTCATCCCTGATGCTTGTATTTTTCGTGTCAAAAAATTTTATCTCAACGAGAGCTCGATTCCTCTGAGAAAATTTTTCGCTTACTGAAAGATTTTCCTGAACAGGGAATCCATCCTGACCATTAAAAACATTATTTACAAATTCAATAATTTCAGGAAAACTTCTGTAATTTGTCGTCAGAAAATCTCTTTTCACAAAATTACCAAAAAATCTGTCTGCGTCGTCAAAAACCGTGTTTTCCGCGCCACGGAAAAAATAGATGGACTGTTTTCTATCTCCAACAAAAAACAAACCGTAGTTCTTGCCTGTTTCTGCTTTCGCTCCGATACCTGAGACCCATTCCCTTGAAAACTCTTTTATGATCTTCCACTGCAAAAGATTTGTATCCTGAAATTCGTCGACAAAAATGAAATCAACGCTTTCGTCAAAATCATTCAAAACATTCAATGACTCTGGATGTTCACATATCAGTAAATATGAAAGGGATTCAAGATCATTAAAATCCATAACTGAATTCTGTTTTTTAATGTCGGAATATGTTTGGTTGATTTCCTGAAAACAAAGAAACAACGGCTCGCTCATTTGATTTTCGCCCGGTCTGCCAAGAAAAACCTGGGGATGTGTGTTTTTTAATTCTTCCATATACTTCAGGAAACGTTTAAGTTTCATCGGTTTCAATTTTTTGATAAATCTCTCAGGGTCGTCTTTTTCAAGAAACAGAGAAATCGCGCGCTGGAAGAAAATATAAGATTGTTCCGATTCACAAACAACAAAGTTCGGGTCTATCTGAAAAAGAAATGAAAATCTTTTGAGCAGGCTTCTGCAAAATGAATGAATGGTCGAAACCCGCAAAAGAAAAAGCTGGTTCTCGCATTTTATTTTTTCCTCCTCGTTGTTAAGTCCACTGATAATTTTTTCGAAAATACCTTGAACAATTCTTGTTCTCATTTCGCAGGCGGCTTTTTCTGAAAATGTGATTGCAATAATCTTCTTCATTGAGTCAATGAAATTTTCCTTTGCGACCAGATTTATAAATTCATTTGTCAACCAGTAAGTTTTGCCTGTACCTGCTGAAGCATGAATAAGTTTGACCAGCAAATTCACTTCAGACCGATTATTCGTCATCCTGCCCCCTGATTACACAGTAGTTCGAAAAAGCACATTCATAACAGCTTTTGCCCTTTGCGTCAAATCTGAAATCGCCATCAATTATTTTTTTCACAACTGATTTAAGACCCTGTTCAAAATTCTCCAGAAAGCCGACAATGTGCGAATACTCCTTTTCAAAATCGCTTTCGTCAAAATTTAAGGACCACACAAAAACCCTGCTCTTTTTACCTGAAATCCTGTAATGCATCAGGGCATATAAAATAAGCTCAAGATTATCAAGTTCAAGGCAATCTCCTGATTCAGGATACTTCTTTTTTATGTAAGGGGGCTTTCCGCTTTTGAAATCAATGATCTCAGAAATGCCATCTTCTGTCTGTTCAATGCGGTCAAATTGGCCTCTAATTTCCAGATTCCCGATTCTCACGCTTTTCTTTTCTTCAATCCCGATTATTTTATGCCCGATGTGCTTTTTCAGCGCTTTTTCGAAAGAATCAAAAACAAATGTTTTCCTATTTTCAAGAAAATTTCTCACAAAAGGTGGAATTCTATAAGAATGGCCTGATGAAACAAGCGACGGCTGTTGAAGAAAAAGATTAACAAATTCACAAAATCTCTCATATTGCTGCTGAGCACAGGCTTCATCCATTACATTTCCCTTAAAGTCAGATGCCGCTTTTTCTGCGGCGCTATGAAGCAAAGTTCCCCAGAATTCAGGCACCTCTTCAATTTCAGGCGCTTTATAGGGCTCAATTCCCTCAACATATTTCAGATAAAAACCATACGGACATCTTGCAATCTGATCAAGATGACTCACTGACATATGCAAAAACCCATCCCTGATAAATTTTTTTCTAAACTTTTCAATATCAGGTTTCACATAAAAAATAGCGTCTGCGACTGAAATGTAAGAAACTTCGCCAAACGACGATTCTTTAATGCCATAAATCATAATGGACTTGTTTTTCTGCCTCCCCGAGACTTTTGAAGGGTAGGAAAAAACAATTTTTCTGTGAGAACTTTTCAGCCTGTAAATATCCAGCCGCTCTCTTGCAACTTTCAAGTTGTATGTAGTAAGACCCATCTTTTCTTTCAATCTGTCCGGAATGAAAAAATCCTCTGATCTGCCTGCTTCGGGAAGAGCGTCATCTGTCGATCCTCCCAGAAATGCAATGTCTGTTTCTATCCCTATTGAATCAAGAATTCCCATAACCTTAACTCCGTATCCTTTGCTCTTCTCAACTTCAGTCATATCAAGGGCGGCTTTAAGCAGACGAGCAAAAAACTTTCTGTCCACAGAAACATCGGATCTTAACTCCATCAGAACATCTGTAAAAGCTTTTTTTCCTTCGATATCAAATTCTTTCCAGCCAATCTCTTCAAGGGCTTTCATTAATCTATCAGACCAGCCGTGGAGTGTGTCCTGTTTTACTTCCATGATTCTTTTTGCATTTTCAATTCTTTTCCAGTTTTCCAGTTCCTTCAACCAATTTCTGTCAGGGAAAAATCCTATTCCTTTAAACAGATCCCTGGTCTGTTTTGAAAATTCTATGGACCGTTCGAAATCAAAAGAGAAAAAAGGAGACAGAAACAATGACATAAGACCTTCCCACCAGTATGGAGCATCAAGCCAGTCAAGGAAAGAAATTACCGCAACGATAGATGGATCCTGACTCAATACATAGCCAGGGGTCATGCAGAAAGGAATTTTCAACCTTGCGAATATTCTGTGAACAAGCTCCCTGTAAGAAAGCATTTGAGGAAAAATAACAAGAAAATCCTCCCAGTTAATATTGCGATTTTCATTAATTTCTCCTAATATCATTTCTCCGATGCCTTTTATTTCCTCATCAGGGGAAGCAAAATTGTAGACAACGCACTCTTCATTTTTGTTTTCGCCATCAACAATCACCACAGAATCGACAATGGATTTAAGAAAATCAAGATTGGGTTTGAGAATCATGTTTCTCGAATCAAAAGGGGCATTCTCATCAAACTGATAAACGCAAATAAACCTTTTTGAATTTTCAGCTATCAGTTTGATAAACCGTCTCTGAGACGGAATAAATTCCATCATACCCTCGAGCAATACTGTGTCAATACCGTTTTTTTCTATATGTTCAGAGGCAACTGTATAGAGGTCATCCTCGTCCACCAGCATATTTTCTTTCAGATAATTCTGATATTTTTGCATAACATTAAGCGCCTGTATTGCGATATTTTTGTTTTCTTCATATTTCCAGGGATACTCATTTATCTCGTCCAGCCATAAGTCAAAACCAGGCACCTCGCAAGAGACCTTAAAATCCTTTATAAAAGCTTTCAATCTAACAGCCAGAGAGACAGGGTCAATTGTTGTTTTCTTTGCCAGTGTAGCGCATAGATCAAGAAGTATTAAAATCTGTTCCACACTGGAAATCAATCTGTATTGCGAGCGCTCCTGCACAATTTTTGCCGCAAATGCCTTGAGGGAAAAACTGGCTGGCGGTATTATGGGCATTTTTTTACAGAGATAGAGTCGGGCTCTAAAATCTTCAATCCTCGACCATCTGGAAGTAAGATGTGTGACGGATGAAAAATCCATCCTTTCCTTGAAAAATTTTTCAACAATATAAGATGTTTTCTTCGAAAAAAAAGGTAAAAGAACAAGTATTTTTTCCGACTCAAATGAGTGCTTATTTATAGTTTCCATATTTTTTCCAGACATCCAGCATTAATAAATATTTTTCATATGGCATACCTGTATAAATACAATTGGAAGTTGAAAAAATATATCCATAGCCAGGCATCCCATTTTCTAAAGCATACAGACACGAATCAACAATCTGTTGATCGGTTCCTGTTTGAAGTAAACCACAATTTACATTTCCTATCAAACAAACTCTATCTCCATATAATTCTTTAACAATTTTTATGTCAACACCTGCTTGAGGATCAAGGGAATGTAACGCGTGCGGATTTGTTTGAATCAGCTGGTCAATTATGGGCATTATATTTCCATCTGTATGTTTGATAGCGTAAAATCCCATATCTCTATAACCTTTTATTAACTTCGCAAGATAGGGTGCGATAAATTCACTGAACATTGAAGGACTTAAAAAAGGTCCTGAATTGAAGCAATAATCAGAACATAAAGCAAATCCATCAAGAGATGTTTTTCTTTTCAAAATCCCAGCCCTTTCCAGCGCCCCGCTGACTGCGTCTTCTGCTTCTTTTTTCAACTGCTTTGGTTCATCCGCGATTCTTTGAACAAACTCCATCATTTTATTCCCGGAAGGAATTGAAAAAGTTGCATCGCCATGCATCATCAGAAAATATTCATCGCTGATTTTTTCTCTCACAAGGTTTATCAATATAATTGTTTCTTCAATATCTTGAGGGTTTGGATGCAAAAATATTGCATCGTGGTTGAATGTCTCTGCTGTTTTTACATAAATTTCTGCCATATCTTTTCTATGTAGATTTCTTTCATTTTCCGCCATCTGAAACCACTGGAAATAATTTCTATGTGAAGGATGAACCCTGCCAAATGCCTCCATCGTTAAAAAGAATACCAGCTCAAAATGTGGCACCATTCCTTTTAAAGGTTTTCTTTCAAGGGCCGCGATGAATCTTTCTCTCGGTTTCATCTTATTCCTCCTGATTTAAGGCCTGAGCCAATATCATGGCGGATTGGCGATTAAATCTCTCAGTTTCATCAAATTTTCAGTGACAACATCCTTGAAAACCTCTCCCACAGGTTTTTCTTTGATGGGTTTCATCTTTAATATCATTGCAATAAGAACGATGTGGAACAGGCCAACAAGAAGAAAAAGGAGCTGGTATATACCATAGCCATAAAATGAAATATTTCTATGACTTTCAATAATCCTTCCGCTGATTGGAGGAATAATCAAAGCGGGAAGCTGTCCTCCAAAAATCACCAGATACGAAAAAAATGCCACGCGATTTTTTTCAGGTGCTATCAAAAACCTTCTTGTTGTATCTCCCATTAACTGACCGCCACCGGCAATGCCGCCAAAAAGCGAGATGAATATAAGCGCCTTTTTTGCTCCGTCTGCAGGAAAAAGATGAACATGGGCGATCATCAAACACCAGAGCATACCGAGAATAAATGAAAAAAGCAAAACAAACCTGCTTCCTCTGAAGTCATTGACTTTTCCCCAGATAAAAGCGAGAGCACCCATGCCAAGAATTGAAAGAGAACTTAAAAATACGCAAAATGATGAGGGCAAGTTCAGCTCCATTTTATAAAAGGGCATCATAAACGGCGCAATTATATACGCAATTAGATTCCAGACAAAATAAAAGCAAAAATATATTCTTCTTTCAAAGTCAGAAAAAACATCACGGAAAATAAGCGCTGGTTTTTCCTGTTGTTTTTTTTCAGGTAGGGAGTCAGGCATTCGGACATAAAAATAGCTGACCGGCCATATTATAGAGAAAAGAGTCACAGCAAGCATTATATAAAAAAATTGAGAAAAAGATGGATCCGGGCCCAAAAGATAAGAGGATAATCTCAAAAACAAAAAGCCAACAATGGTTGAAGTAAATCTCAGCGTACCCAAAAATCTACCTCTTTCACTTTCATCAACCCATAACTGCACAACAGGAAACCATGCAAGCGTTGAAACCTGGGAGCTAGCCCAATACAGAAAAGAAAAAATCGTATAATAAACAACCGCCGGGTGGTAACCTATTTTTTCCGCAAGCAGAAAAAGCGGAAGAAGCAAAAAACCAAGTAGCACAAGAATGCATGAATTAGGTCTCAAAATCCTGTTGAAATTTTTTTCAACCCAGGAAACTATAAAAAAAGAAGCTATACCCACAATAAATGGAATAATCGAAAGAAAACCAAGAAGTCCCTCTTTTACACCGATTTTGAGCAAAAACAAAGTAAGAACACCATTAAAAGCTACTGTGTAATAGGTGTTACCCGCAATCTGGCCTACAAAAAAGATGTTCTTTTCTCTGGTCGATAACATAAGAGTCCTTTCAGAGCTAAAAAAGATTATACAACGAAAAAATCAAAAAGTGTTCTTCTGTCTCATGGCGGGCTGGCTATAACATCCCTCACTTTCATCAAGCTCTCTGTTATTGAATCCCTCAAAAGCTCAATGATGGGTCTTTCTTTCAATGGCTTCATTTGAAGGATATTGAACAAGAGCACAAAATAAAGCAATCCAGTGGCAATCATTACAAACTGGTAAATCCCATAGATTCCAGAATGAAATTCTCTGTTTCTCTGAATCAAAAAACCCGCAAGTGGAGAAGAAATAACCGCTGGCAGTTGCGCGCCAAACACAAGCATACAGGCAAAATATGAGGGCTTGTTTTTCTCAGGTGAAAGAGCCATTCTTCTCGTTGTGTCTCCCATCAACTGCCCGGCGAAAACGACCCCTCCAAAAAAAGAAGAAAAAATCAAAAGTTTTCTTATTAACTGGATAGAAAAAAGATGGATATGAGCAAGGAAAAACATATGCAGAATTGCAAGCAAACATGAAACAAACAGAACATACCTGCTTCCATATCTATCAGCAACCTTTCCCCATCCAAAGACAGAAAAACCATATCCAAGAGTATTTGCTGAAACAATGGTTACGCAAAAAGAACTATCCATTCCAAGTTCTGTGTTATAAAAAGGAATCAGAAAAGGGCCTGAAATTCCCGCTATGAAAGTCCACATAAAAAGAAATTTGAAATAGGTGTTGTGGTCTGCGTTGCGCAATATCCTTTTAAACTCTGCCGGAAAGCTAATCCTTTCCGACGTTTCTCTTTTCGTCTCAGGAATACCCGCGTATGAAAGGAAGCAAGGGAAAAAAGTAGAAAAAGCCGTAATCATCAATACAACATATGAAAATCTGATAAAATCAGGTTCTGCGCCAAGTATTCTTGAAGAAATCTGCAGCAGGCCATAACCAGCAAGCGTCAGGCAAATTCTCAAAATGCCGAGAAAGTATCCCCTTTCGCTGAAAGGAATTATTGACTCAATCACTGGAAACCATGCATACACATAACCCTGGGCCGGGAAATAAAAAAGAAAAAGCAACATGCAAAAAATTGTAATCGTGAGCGCTGAAGATAAAAAATCCGCAAGGATAAATACGGGCAGAAAACAAATCTCAAGAGCGAAAAGAATCCATGCTGACATAATAAAACTTTTGACTGGATTTTTTGAAATGTATTTTATCATCCACAGGGAAAAAATGCCGACTATGGATGGAAGCATCGAAAAAAATCCGATAAGTTTTTCACGAGCGCCAAGTTTTAGCAAGAAAAGTGTAAAAATAGAACTTATGCAAACAGTGAAAAAAAAAGTGCCTGATACCAGTCCTATCATAAGATAAAACTTCTGACGGGATGAAAGCATGATATTTAAAGTATCTTTGAATCTTAATCAATAATGCCTTTTTCTTTGAAACTGAAAAAAGAACTTTTACAAACAATAATGTGGTCTATTAACTCTATTCCGATAATTGAACCTGCCTCTTTCAACCTTTTTGTAGTGCTGATATCGTCCTGTGAAGGTTCAGGGTCATCAGAAGGATGATTATGGGCTATGATAATCTTCGCGGCATTACGCATTATTGCCGCATTAAACGCCTCTCTTGGATGAACAAGGCTTGCTTCAAGAGTACCGATAGATACTTCGTCTATCCCTGTTATTCTATTACGCGAGTCCAGTGAAACAACGAAAAAGTGCTCCCTCTTATAATCAAGAAGACGGCTTTTGACCATCGCGTAGGCAAAATCAGGTGTTATAATTTTCTTATCCTTTTCAGTAAAAAAATTTCGCTTTTTTTCGTTTTCAATTCTTCTTGCTATTTCAAAGCATGCTTTGAGCCGCGCAATCTTTGCAGGTCCCACTCCCTTAACATATCTTCTTATTTCCTCTGCGGAAACTTCTGCAATCCTTGCAAGAGATCCAAATTTTGAAATCAAAATCTGGGCAAGATGCGCGGCAGACATTCCAGCAACCCCGCTTGATATGATGATAGCGAGAAGTTCCTGAGAAGAAAGAACATCCGGCCCAAGCCTTAAAAGCCTTTCCCTGGGCCTTTCCTCTGCAGGCAAATCAGATACCCTGAAACTTCTATACATTTTATCAGCCGCTTTCCTGCTCGGGTTCTGGTTCATTCTGTTCATCATCCTGTTCAAGTTCCTGTTTAAGCTGGATGAATTCATTTTCCGCCTTGTGAAGCTGGCTTCTGCAAAACTTAATCAACTCCACTCCTTCGCGAAATTTTTCCAACCCCTGTTCGACATCTATGTCTTTCCTGTTGAGATCCTCAACAATTTTTTCAAGTTTCTGCAGGGCGTTTTTCAATTTTTCTTTTTCTTTCATCGTTTTTCTCCCTTTTTAAGAATCCTCTGTCCCTTCAACAGTTGAAATAATTTTTCCTTTATGAAGTTTAATTCTGATACTATCGTTCTTCCTGACCTGATTTGCATGCTTTACGACATTGTTCTGGCTGTCATAAACAATACTGTAGCCTTTGCTCAAAATTGATTCAGGGTTCAAAGAAGCAAGTTTTGCCTGCAAAACTTCAACCTGATTTCTTATTCTTTCTATGCTGGTTTGAAAAAAATTCACTGCTTGCTGGTTAAAAATTGAAAGAGAGCTTTCCATCTGTTTTATCAAAAGATGCCATTGAGAAACCTGGCTAACAAACCTTCTTTCAATCTCTTTGAAAGAATCAAAAACCTTTTTGAAACATCCATGCATTTTTTCAGCGCAGTGTCTTATCGAAAAAGAGTATTTCTGAAGGATATTTTCAAACCCGGCAAGTACATTCTGCTTCAAAAGCTCAAGTTCATCATAAAGGTCTTCAAGGATTGATTCAGAAGATGAAATAAACACATCTTCAACCATCTGCAAATTTTGAATCAGTTGCTCCCTTTGATTTCGGATAAAAGCAGCAACAGCTGTCGGGGTTGAAAAACTTCTGTCAGCAACAAGATCCGCAATTGTGATATCCCTTTCATGGCCAATGCCTGTTATAACAGGCAGTTTTGAATCAAAAATTGCGTTTGCTACATCTTCATCGTTAAATGCCTTTAAGCTTTCAAGCGAACCACCGCCTCTTATAAGCACTATGACATCAAGCCCGGATATATTTCTGTTAAAATACCTTATCGCTGAAATAATTGAATCAACAGCGTAGGCGCCTTCAACATACACATTGATATGGTAGATTTGAAAACCATACTGGCCGAGATTTCTCATAAAATCCTTTATCGCTGCTCCTGCCATAGATGTAACAAGCCCAATTCTTTGAATAATATCAGGGACTGGCTTTTTTCTTTCAGGCGAAAAATAACCTTTTTCTTCAAGCTTTTTTTTCAATGCTTCAAAAGCCTGTTTCAAAGCGCCTTCTCCAAATGGCTCAATCTTCGAAACATCTATCCTGAATCTGCCTGATTTCTTGTAGATTCCAGGAAAACCTGAAACAATAACCTGCATGCCATCCTTAAGCAGGTGCTTGTATGCTTCAAAGCTTCTCCAGCCAATAAAGCACTCAACAATCGCTGATTCAACATCAGGATTTGATTCCTTGAGAACAAAAAAGCAGTATCTGTCTCTCGGGTTAACATCGCTTATTTCACCAAGAACCCTGCAAGAAATCTTTGACAATTCAAGATTCACTGAATCCAGAAATTCGCTTACAGTAAGGTATTCCTTTTTTAACTCATTAGATCCCTGAATTTCTGTTTCTTGCTGCTGGTTAAAAAGATTCCAATCATCGAGCGGACTCTTCTCTTTTTCCATTTTCATCCTTTCAAAAGATCAATAAGCGTTCCAGGGATTATACCGGTCCACTGTTAAATCGTAAATTTTCTTTGTCTGATGATACCTGACAGCAGGCATTTTCTTTTCTTTAATTTTATCAAGTATTTCCCTGTGGCCAAACTGCCTTATAATTTCCCATTCAGTGCCACTTTCAACAATCTGGTTGATATCCCAGAAATATGCGCCATCAAAACCACTGTCAAGAATTTTCGCCATAAAAGATGCTCTCGCCACTGTATCAAAAGGCTTCCATGCTCCACCATGAGCATTAACACCCGAACCGCCAGGAAAAATTTTTGTTCCTGCCACCTTTAATTTTTTAACAGGTTCAAGGTCTGTATTTACCTCGGGATCGTCTTTATGCCCTGCGCCAACAAGAATTGACTCAAAATAGGAGCGGCTTGCAAGCATCTCTATATCAAGACCAAAAACCAGGTTTCTATCAAAATCCCTGGGAACAATACAGGAAAGAACTTTTCCCCTTGAAAAAACAAGTTTGTAAACCCTTTCCACAAAATCAGCCAGCAGATTATGCCTCACTGAAAGCATTTGTGGACTGTCACACTCTTCAGGAAGTCTGGGATTTCTTCCGTATCTCTTTTTAAATGCTTCAATAACCGGCTTCTCGCAAATCATAAGCGGAAGTCCTCTATTAAACGCAAGACAAATCCCTTCGGGGTCATAGTCAAGCAATTCATTAAGATACCCGCAAATGACATCTTGAACCTCCTTAAATGCATAGCTAATTCTTCTAACTCTATTACCATACTCATCAATGCAGTGCCACTGGGGATTTTTTGCAAAAAAACTCAAAGTACAACAGTGCAATGGAAACGGCCGGTAGAAAGCGGCCACCCTGAAATAAAAATGAAGTTCAAGTCCAATTTCTTTTGTAATCTGCCTGACAAGACCAAGCGGATCAATCCCTTCCTTTATTAAATTTTCAAGCGAACGATTGAAAACCCACGAGTTCTGATAAAAACAAGCGCTATCAGGCCATGGAAGCCTATCAGCAAACCTTGATTCTTTCACATTAATAAGCCCACCGCCGTAAACCCCCCAGATAATCCTGAAAAAATCGCTGTTTTCAAGCGGAAGTATGTATTTATACAGGTCTCTGTATGAATCCATCCCGTTCCAGAATAAACAATGGCCGTCATTTGTAGCGATCAGATTTCTTTTTGAATCAGATCTACTGCTTTCAACGGCTCTGATATAAAAGATTATGATTTCTTTATTCGAAAAAGCGCTTCTAACCGGCGCTATATGAAGTTTTTTCCCCGTAAAATCTGCCTCAAAACAAAAATAATCCCGCACATCATGGGGAGAACCTTTTACCTGGTAATAGCCTTTATCCCCATCAAGCCAGATTCTTATTTCAGGATTAAAAGCGACATAAATTTTATGCCAGCCACAAAGTTTGAGCTCCAGCACAAGTTCACCTGCTTTTGAATATGCTCCTGTTGCAAGTCCTTTTCCAGAAAAATCATCAAGAGTATAATCAAAACTAATCCAGCCATCGCCAGGACATTCTGCTGGCTTAAAAGAATCGCAGATCAAAGATGGAAGATTTGAAAAAATTTTTTCTGCCATCGCGCTTTCTCCTTATAACTTTCTAATTCTATATCATATCACACGGAAATGGAAAAATTAATCGCGGTATAAAAATCCGCTTCCTGCAAAAGTGAAATTTTTCTGCCTGAAATTAACTTTTTGCTAAATTTTTCAACCACTCAATTTTTTCCCATTTTCCGTCAAAATTCCAGAGCGGAAATATTGAGTTATTCTGGAAAAGGGGCTCATCAAGAGGCAAAAAAGGATAAAGTTTCTTTGAAATTTCAAAATCAATCGTACCGGGTATAGGGCTGTATTCAGCAATCTTGATTTTGCAGGGAAAATTTTTCAAAATTTTTACTGTTTCGACAACATCCTGAAATTTTTGCCCGGGAAGACCTGCAAGAATATAAACCCCGATCTCCTGCGGAATAAATTTAGCGTCCACAAGATTCTTCATCGCTTCTTCAAACTCTGAGAAAATCAGTTTAAAGCTTGACTCCTTCTGCCTTTTTTCGTCAAAACTCTCAACTGAAAGTCTCAGGGTTTTAAATCCTGTTTCTTTTAAAAACCAGGCGACTTCCCTATCTATGAACCTGGGATGAATTCCATTAGGCGTGTGAAAGTTGAATTTCTTAAGTTGTATCAGTTTTTCAATAATTCTTTTAAGGTGATTAAAATCGCATAAAAGGCCATCATCGTAAAAGGCAATGTCATTAAACTTGTAATTCTCCATATTCTCAGCCACCTCTGAAACAACATCATCAATATCTCTGTGGAAATATCCGGGATGCATCTTCTTGACGCCGCAGTAATAACAGGAAAAAGGGCATCCGTAACTTGTGCGCAAAACAAAATACGAAAGCTTCTTATAAACCTTCCAGAAAGGTCTGAGATTTCCATAATATCTCAAGTCGAAACAGGTGAAACTATTGAAAACTTCCACAAATTTTTTTATATCGCTACCCTGAAAAATGATGTCAGCCCCGGTTTTCTTTGGGTGCTCAGAACAAAAACTTGGATAGCCACCTCCAGTTATCACAGGAGCGTCCGTAAAATCTTTGCAAACTTTTATAACCTCCATCACACCCTGATACCAGTATGTCATTCCACAGCTGATCAGTATTACATCCGGTTTTCCGACGCTTTCAAGAAATTTAAGAAAAACCTCCTGTGGCAAGCCGAATCTTTTGTATAATCTCGGAACATTTTTGTAAATAACAGGCTTTTCAATCTTTTGAAAAAAGTAATTTCCGCAGCCATATTTTTTTTCTGTTTTCCTTCCATCATAAAAAATGTGATTTCTATCCATAAAATCAAAATAGAAGGTTTCCCAGCCATTTTTTGCAAATAAATCCACAATAAAAAGAAATCCATATGGCTTGCTCCAGAGGTCAAAGGCAGAAAAGTCGTACACCGGAGGGACTATAAACAGAGCCTTCATTGAAAAGTGCTATTATTTTTTTATTTTTTGTAAAAACATCTCTTTGCCGAAAATTACCCTGTATCTGCTTATCCTGTTTTTCCCGCTGGATGTCCAGGTCTTCATATTCATCTCTTCCGCGCAATAACCGTCCTCAGTATACGAAACCCCATCTTCAATAACATAAAGGTAGTCATCAAAAACACGCACAGTATGTATCCCCACAAGATCTGGGTCGTTTAATCTTGTAATTTCCTTAAATGACTTCCCATCATCATAGATTATTGAAACAAATCCATCTGGATACCTTGACCCTGCGTATATTAAAGACCTCTCTGCATCATATGAAATACCAATGGTCTTAAATGGAAGCTTAAGCGAATAAATCTCAACGATATCTTTGCCGGTATCTTTCATTTTGCTGATGCCAGTGTTCCATCCAGTACGATAAAAAAAATCAGGTTTTGCTGATTTTTCCAGTGAGGGACCGGGCCTTATAACATACGGGTTCGCTGTGCCGCAGTAAAGATAACCTTCAAGCATTGGTTTTGTCCTGTCATATACCTTGAGATCTCCTATGTGGATTTTGTTTCCATCCCCTATGGCTATTCCTGTGGGCCACCAGGTTGTCGCCGGATGTCTGCCCTGGTCCTTATGTCCACCAATATAGAACCAGTACGCGCCAGAATCAAGTTTATATGAACCTGTTCCATATGTGCCGTATTCACTGCCTGCAATATAAATACGATTATCCTGTGGCACAACAAGAATCTGATGGGCTCGATGAATACCAGGAATCTCGCCTTCCACTCCGAAATTCATATCTTTGTCTCTTCCATCCCTGTTCAGTTTTATAACCAATCCTGAATATGCTCCAGAAAACATTTTCTTCAAACGGAGCAAAACAAAAATTTTCCCGTCAGGCGCTATTGCCAGATCCCATGGATTTTCTAAAAAACAAGGGTAAAAATATGATATCCTTGCCGTATTTGTTTTTGATAGTTTTACAGGATTCAGTGTCAGGGTATCACCTGAAACAATGAAACTTGTTTCACCCCTCAATGCATCTCCGGTATCACGATATTCAATATCATTCACAAAAACAGAAAAAATGCTGCCCTGTGTCTGAATCTTCGGGAGATCTGGATCCACTGATACCTGTTTATGAAAAAGGCCAATCCTTCCATCGATACCAAAATTCCTGTCAATGGCCCATTCAATACCCTTGCTTATGTAAACATTGTAAACACCTGATGAAGCATCATCACCCTTAGAATCGCTTCCATCCCAGAAAGCAAAATATCTGCCTTTTTCTTCCTCACGGGCAGGTATAAATTTAATCAATCTTTTTGAATTATCTCTGATTGCAACCCAGTATAATGAATTTCCATCACCTGAAAACCTTATTGAAATGTTTTTCTCAGATTGACTCTGCCCATGGCAAAATAAAATGTTCAACACGCAATAAGCGCTAACCAAAAAAAATAATTTTTTC
>JAMWBU010000016.1 GCA_023819255.1 Candidatus Omnitrophota bacterium | reverse complement strand
AATGCCGGTGGCGATGGAGAAGGGATTAAGATTTGCGATAAGAGAGGGAGGAAAGACAGTTGGTTCTGGAGCCATCACAGATATCATCTCCTAAAGGATACGGTATATGACTGAAAATATTTTGCTTGCATGTTCTGAATGCAAGAGGCGAAATTACGCAACAGAAAAGAATAAAAAAAAACACAAGGGACGTATTGAATTGAAAAAATTCTGTCCCTTCTGCCGTAAGCATACGGTCCATAAAGAAACCTGATAGGCCTGTAGCTCTAACGGCAGAGCGGCGGTCTCCAAAACCGTAGGTTGGAGGTTCAAATCCTCCCAGGCCTGCAAAGAGGGCATGAAATATGCAAAGAATAAAGGTTTTTTTGAAGGAGAGCCAGACCGAATTTAAAAAGGTGACCTGGCCAAATTTTCAGATACTTAAAAGGTCAACTGTCGCTGTTATTTTTTTGATGATATTGATGGCGATCTATTTTGGAATTATAGATGTCATTTTTTCAAGAATGCTCCATTTATTCGCAAGGTGAAACAATGGGTAATTGGTTTATAGTACATGTTAGAACCGGGCACGAAGATAAAATAAAGAAACTTATCGAATCGAGGCTCAACAATGCGGGCAATACAAAGATAAAACAGATTGTTATTCCCACAGAAGATGTTGTGGAAACTGCAAAAGGTGAAAAAACCGTCAAGCCAAGAAAATTTTTTCCCGGTTATCTACTTCTTGAAACAGAGGAGGATGTCGACGATATGACATGGCATCTTGTTAAAAGCACCAATGGCGTATTCAATGTTCTTGGCGCCGGGACCAAACCATCACCTTTACAAAAGGCTGAGATCAATAGTCTTTTAAAGGAAATTGAAGAAAGGAAAATAAATCCTGTTCCTAAAGTAGAATTTAACAAGGGAGACAAGGTAATAATCACAGATGGGCCCTTTCTCGATTTCACTGGATTGGTTGAGGATGTGAATAATGAAAGGGAAAGATTAAAAGTCAGTGTGTCAATTTTTGGAAGGTCAACGATTCTGGAACTAAACTTCTGGCAGGTCGAAAAGGTGTGAACATGGCAGAGAAAACAACAAAACCGATTAAGGCGATTGTTAAATTGCAAATTCCAGCAGGTCAGGCAACTCCAGCACCGCCGGTTGGTCCTGCCCTTGGACAGCATGGGGTGAACATTATGGAATTCTGCAAGGCGTTTAATGCGGCAACAAAGGGCAAGGAAGGAGATATTATACCTGTTGTTCTGACAATATTTGAGGATAGGTCCTTCAAATATCAATTGAAGACACCGCCCACAGCGTCATTATTAAAGAAAGCGGCAAATATTGTTAAAGGATCAGGAACTCCAAACAAAGAAAAGGTTGGGAAACTTGCGCGGAAACAGCTCGAAGAAATAGCGAGGATAAAGATGCCAGATCTGAATACGGATGATATCGCAAAAGCAATAAAAATAGTGGAAGGATGCGCGAGAAGTATGGGAATAGAAGTTGTCGATTAAGGAGTGGAAATGAAAAATAGATCCAAAAAATATAGAACGATTCAAGAAAGAATTGATAAAAAATCAGCATACGCGCCAGAGGAAGCCATCGCTTTTATAAAATCAAATCCTGCTGCTCGTTTTGACGAAACAGTTGACCTTTCTATTCATCTGGGGTTGGATGTTGCCAAGTTACAGCAACCAGTAAGAGGTTCTGTGAACCTTCCACACGGAAGTGGTAAAAAAGTGAAGATTCTGGTTTTTGCTCAGGGCGAGAATATTGAAAGGGCTCGCAATGCGGGCGCGGATTATTACGGTGGGAATGAATTGATAGAAAAAATAAAAGGAGGATGGATTGATTTTCAAGCGGTTGTGGCGACTCCGGATATGATGAGAAATATCGCGGCTCTGGGAAAAATTCTCGGGCCGAGAGGACTTATGCCAAACCCTAAGAGCGGCACTGTCACATTTGAAATAGAAAAAATTATTGAAGAGCTGAAGAAAGGAAGAATTGAATTCAAAATGGACAAAGATGGTAATTTACATATCCCGATCGGAAAAATTTCTTTCTCCGCCGAACAGCTTATCGATAATTTTTATGCAGCGTTGAAAAGCGTGCTTGCAGCCAAACCGCAAGGCGCGAAAGGGGTCTATTTGAAAAGCGCCAGCATTTCTTCCACGATGGGACCGTCTTTTTCACTGAACATAAATAAAGTTTTACAGGAAATGAGAACCACGATTTCTTGAAACAACAGGATATTTTATGAACAAAACAGACAAGGTAAGGCTGTTGAAATTTCTTACGGAAGAAATAAACGCGAGTAAGGTGTCAATTTTTGCTGAATTTTCGCGCCTCACAGTCAAAGGATTGGAAGATCTCAGGAAAGAAATGAAGAGGTATTCAACAAGGGTTATGGTTGTAAAAAATACTCTTGTAAAAATGGCTTTGAAATCTCATTTTCTGGATGAAGCTGCAAAATTTATGGAAGGTCCAAATATGCTTATCTGGAGCAAAAATGGCGATGAATCTGAGATCATAAAAGAGGTGCTAAAATTTTCAAAATCTTCGGGTAATATAAAGCTTAAATTTGGTGTTTTGAATAACGAGCTCTTGAATGTTGAGACTCTCGAAAAACTTGGCAGTCTTCCATCAAAGAAAACATTGCAGGCTATGGTTATAGGTGGTATAAAGTCTCCTTTAAGCGGACTCGTTTATAACATCAAATATCCATTGACTCGTTTTATCCTTATTTTGAAAACATTTTCTGAACAAAAGGAGAAAGGAAATGACTGAAGAGAAAAAACTTTCAGTAGATGTGCTGGTTGATGCGATTGGAAGCCTTACAGCAATGGAACTGGCAGACCTTGCGAAGAAACTCGAAGATAAATTTGGCGTTCAGCCTGTTATGGCTGCAGCAGCCGCGTCTCCTGTTGCAGCAGCTTCGGCGCAACAGGCATCAGCGCCGGCTGAAGAGAAAACATCCTTTGATGTAATTCTGGCAAGTTTCGGTGCAAACAAGATACAGGTGATTAAAGAGGTCAGAGCTCTTACAAATCTTGGTTTAAAGGAAGCAAAAGACCTTGTGGAATCGCTTCCAAAGCCGTTAAAAGAAAAGGTGAGTAAAGAAGAAGCCGAAGAAATAAAGAAAAAATTTGAAGCTGCTGGTGCCACGATTGAAGTTAAGTGAAGCTTTTTAATTTTAGCAAACCCCTAACAAAGGGTACTGGACAATATGGAAACAAAACTATTGAAGGTTCCGGATTTACTCAAGGTTCAGATTGAGCCTTACAAAAGGTTTCTTCAAAAGAATGTTGCGCCCGATAAAAGGGAAAATGTTGGGCTTGAGGAGGTTTTGAGGAAGGTTTTTCCTGAGGTTGAGCTATTTCCCGGGCAAAGAAGGCATGTAATTGCGAGCGACGATGGTTCATTGTTTCTTGAATATATAAACTACGCTATAGAAGATCCGATAGAATCTGAAATAGAATGTATTGAAAAGGGTATTACTTACGGGGGGCGGTTTAAGGTCAAGTTCAGGCTTTACAAAAAGGATAGAGCGCATGACAGGATAGAGAGCGCAAGAGAAGGCCAGGATGTTTACCTCGGCGTTATTCCGTTGATGACAGATCGTGGAACATTTATCATCAATGGTATCGAAAGAACTATTGTTAATCAAATTCAGAGATCGCCAGGAGTATATTTTAAGGAAGAGGAGGAAATTGGTCAGAGATTTACATACTCGGCTCGTATTTTTCCAGCGCGCGGGTTGTGGATGGAATTTCAGCCAGAGCTTCATCACAATATGACCTGTCTTTACGCATATTTCGGCAAGAAGAAGGTTTATGCAACAACACTTTTGAAAGCGCTTGGATACACTTCTGCGGAAATTGTTTCTCTACTGTATGGTTCCCCTGATAAAATGCCTTCTGATAGCATAATAAAGGCGACTCTTGACAGGGATAGTGAAATAAAAATTCAGGAAGATGCCATAAGGAAAATTTACTTAGAGCTCAGACCCGGTTTTCCGATGGAAGAAAGAGAAGCAAAAATCTTTTTCAAGCGGCTTTTTTTCACCTGTGAACAATATGATCTTTCTCTCGCGGGCAGGAGGCAGATTAACAAAAAGCTCGGGTTGAACCTCAATGAATTGCACCTTACGCCCGAAGATATTCTGGGAACATTAAAATATTTGCTTAACCTTATGGAAAAGAATCAGGGTGAGACCGATGATATAGACCATCTTGGAAATAAGAGAGTGAGAACTTCTGCCGAACTGGTGAAAGAACACGTGTATGAAGGTCTTGTGAGACTCGCCCATTTTGTGAAGGAGAGAATGGCGATTATTGACAAAACAGGCGAGATTTCGCCGCAGGACATTCTTAACAGCAGAATTTTTTCAACAGCGGTTGATGAATTTTTTGCCCGCAATCAGCTTTCACAATTCCTTGACCAGATTAATCCACTCGCAGAACTGACTCATAAGAGAAGACTTACCGCAGTTGGTGAAGGCGGAGTAAAAGAAAGGAAACGCGCGGGTTTTGAGGTCCGAGACGTTCATTACACTCATTTCGGCAGGATCTGCCCGATAGAAACGCCTGAAGGAGCCAATGTCGGCTTGATCAATTCTCTTACCATATACGCTGATGTTGACAGTATTGGTTTCATACGAACGCCATACTACAGAGTTAAAAACGGAAAAATATTGTTTGATCAGGTAGTATATGTTTCAGCCGATGAAGAAGATAATTTTGTTGTGGCTCCGCCAGATGTTCCATATGACCCTGAAACAGGATTGATTAAACAGGACGTTATTCGAGTCAGATCAAGGGGTGGCGAATTTACAGAAGCTGAAAAGGATAAGATAGAACTGATAGGAATTTCACCAAAGCAGGTTGTCGGGCTTAGCGCTTCATTAGTTCCATTTCTGGAACACAATGATTCCAATCGTGCATTGATGGGTTCAAACATGCAGAGGCAGGCGGTTCCGCTTTTAAGGTCTGAAAGACCCCTTGTGATGACTGGAATGGAAAAAAGAGTTGTTATGGATTCAGGAGTCGTAATAAGGGCGAGGAACTCAGGCACAGTGGAATATGTTGATGCCAGAACGATAATTATTGAAAGGGATGAAAAAGGGATTTTTCCATGGCAGCATAAAGATATCTATGATCTTCAAACTTTTCGCAGGACAAATCAGGATACCTGTTTTCATCAAAGGCCCATTGTTCATAAAGGTCAGAGGGTAAAAAAAGGGCAGATTATTTCTGATGGTCCGGCCGTATCTTCTGAGGGAGACCTTGCCCTTGGCAGAAATTTGCTTGTCGCCTTTATGCCCTGGCAGGGATATAACTTTGAGGATGCTATTGTATTGAGCGAAAAACTTGTAAAAGAGGATACTTTTACTTCAATTCACATAGAGAAATTTGAAGTTACAGCGCAGGAGACAGAACGCGGACCGGAAGAAATTACTTCCGATCTACCAAATGTTTCTGAAGAAGAGCTCAGAAATCTTGATAAAAACGGTATTATCAGGGTTGGCGCTGAGGTCAAACCGGGCGACATACTTGTCGGCAAGATTACACCCAAAGGCGAGACAGAGTTGACTCCTGAAGAAAAATTGCTCAGGGTGATATTTGGAGAAAAGGCACGAGACGTGGCAAATACATCTTTGATTGTGCCACCGGGTGTTTATGGGGTGGTAATAAACGTCAAAACATATTACCCGACAGATAAAATTCCTGAGGATCATGTCAATAAACAGGTCGAGAAGATTGAGAAGGACCAAAAAATCAGGGAAAACACTGTACGGAAAATTATAACTGACGAGATCAAGCAGGTTCTTTCAAGACACAGGATTTCCTTTGTAAGACTCGGTTCAAGCCCGGATAGCTGGGATCGCATTGTTAAGTCGATTGACAAGGATTCTGTAAGGTCTGAAGTCGCGAAAATTGTGGATACGGGTAAGGCTGAACTTGAAAGGATAGCAGACGAAGCCAGAAATGAAAAAATAAAAATTCGCAGGGGTTCAGAGCTTGAGCCAAATGTAATATGCAAGGTGTCTGTTGAGATAGCCACCAAGAAAAAGGTTGCAGTTGGTGATAAGATGAGTGGAAGGCATGGTAATAAAGGCGTCATATCTGTCATTCTTCCAGAGGAAGATATGCCGTTTCTTGAAGATGGAACGCCTGTGGATATCGTTTTAAATCCTCTGGGCGTACCTTCTCGAATGAACATAGGGCAGGTTCTTGAAACTCATCTCGGATGGGCGTTGAGAACCCTTGGATATTCAATGGAGACACCTGTTTTTGAAAGCGTCAAAGAACTTGAAATAAAGCAGAAGCTTAAGGAAGCAGGACTTCCTGAGGAAGGCAAAACGCGTGTCTACGACGGACAAACAGGAGAGCCTTTCCTGCAGCCAGTTACAGTTGGTTCAATTTATATGATGAAGCTTATTCATCTTGCAGATGAGAAATTCCACGCTCGCTCTGTAGGTTCCTATTCCTTAATAACCCAGCAGCCACTTGGAGGTAGAGCTCAGTTTGGCGGACAGAGATTTGGCGAAATGGAAGTGTGGGCGCTTGAAGGATACGGAGCCAGCTATACTCTTCGCGAGATGCTCACTATAAAAAGCGACGATATCAAAGGTCGCAAAAAGGCGTATGAAAGTATAGTGAAAGGCATAGATTTCCAGGAAGAAAATTTGCCTGAGTCATTTCACGTTCTTACCAAAGAATTGAATGGTTTAGGTTTTGATCTGAAAATTGAAAAAAGAAAGAAGAATAATGAAGATAGAGATGTTGTAATGATTAGAATTGCGCCGCCGATGGTCATTCGTTCCTGGTCTTATGGAGAGGTCAAAAAGGCAGAAACATTGAATTATCGAACCAACAAACCGGAAAGAGACGGGCTTTTTTGCGAGAAGATTTTTGGACCGGTCAAGGACTGGGAATGTGCCTGTGGGAAGTACAAGAAGCAGAGATTTCGCGGGGTTGTATGCGACAGGTGCGGGGTTGAGGTGACAACCCGCGATGTAAGGCGTGAAAGGATGGGACACATCGAACTTGCTACGCCTGTTTCTTATGTCTGGTTGTTCAAAAGTTCGGCAAACTGGCTGGGTGTGCTTCTCGGCTTAACTCAGGTAACGCTCGAAAAAGTGCTTTATTACGACCGTTACATTGTTATAAATCCGGGTGAAACGCCGCTTGATGAAAAAGAACTTCTGACAGAAGACCAGTACAGAGAAAATCTTGCTAAGTATTCAAACAGATTCCATGCCGAAATTGGAGCAACTGCCATTTATGAATTATTGAAAAAAGTCGATCTTGAAAAAGAAATGGCAAAAGTGAAAGAACAATTAAAGAACAGAAAAAAGAAAAAGGATAACACAAGCAGAAGAAATCTTGTTAAAAAATTAAGAATGATTGAAGGATTAATAAAAACAGAAGTGAAGCCCGAGTATCTTGTAACTTCAATTATTCCTGTTATACCTCCGGACTTAAGACCTCTTCTTCCTCTTGACGGAGGCAAGTTTGTGGCGTCTGACCTCAATGACCTTTACCAGAGGGTTATAAATAGAAACAATCGTTTGAAGAAGCTTATTAAATTGCAGGCTCCAGACATAATCATACGGAACGAAAAAAGGATGCTTCAGGAAGCAGTTGACGCGCTTTTTGATAACGGAAGGTATGGGACGGCAGTTCTTGGAAAAGGGAAAAGGCCATTAAAATCGTTAAGCGAATCCCTGAGAGGTAAACAGGGTAGATTCAGGCAGAATTTGCTTGGTAAAAGGGTTGATTATTCTGGCAGGGCTGTGATTGTTGTGGATCCAAAATTAAGATTGCACGAGTGTGGGTTGCCCAAGCAGATGGCACTGGAACTTTTCAGCCCGTTTGTTTTAAGAGAGCTCAGGAAAAAAGAATATTTCCACACCCTTGGCAGCGCCAAACGCGCGCTTGAAGAAAACAGGCCTGAAGTGTGGGAGATTCTTGATAAGGTTACTCGAAATCATCCGGTGTTACTCAATCGTCAACCGACGCTTCATCGTTTGAGCATTCAGGCTTTTGATCCGCGATTGATGGAAGGAAATGTTTTAAGAATTCATCCACTTGTCTGCACAGCTTTTAACGCGGATTTTGATGGGGACACAATGAGCGTTCACGTGCCCATAAGCGTTGAGGCGCAGTTTGAGGCAGAACTATTGATGAAAGCCAATCTTCATATTCTATCGCCCGCCAGTGGCAGACCTATTGTAACGCCGACAAGGGACATCGTTCTCGGGTGTTATTATCTTACCTTCCAGAGCGAACAGAGCGTTTATGGCGATAAGAAGGCAGTAAACGCGAAAACAAAAACAAAGGAAGATGTTTATAGTTTTGAAGAAGCAAAGATACTTTATCATAACAATCTTCTTGAACTACATAGACCTGTCAGGGTACGAAACAAAAATGGAGAAATTTTCATTACAACTGCTGGCAGGATTTTATTTAATGAAACATTGCCCGAGGAAATCCCGTATCAGAATCGACTTATTAACATTGAGGCTCTTGAACATCTTGTGAAAAAGATTTTTGTAGAATGCGGGTATTCCAAGACTGTTCAGTTTCTTGACAGGGTCAAGGATCTCGGGTTCAAATACGCGACTCTGGGCGGTATGAGCATCGGTATTGATGATTTAAAAGTTCCTGAATCCAAGCAAAAAATGATAGCGGAAACAAAAAAAGAGGTTGAAAAGATAGAAAAGGAATACAGATCAGGTCTTATATCTGAGGGAGAGAGATATAACAGAATTATTGATTTATGGACGTCTCTAACAAACGAAATATCCAACGAGGTTTTTATAACACTCAGAAAAGACGTTTCGGTGGAACCATTCAGAATAAATTCTCTTATTATGATGGTTGAATCCGGCGCAAGAGGAAATCGTTCTCAGGTAAATCAACTTGCAGGAATGCGAGGTTTGATGATAAGGCCAACAAAGAAGGCAACCGGAGGCATGGGAGAAATTATTACAACCCCGGTTATAGCAAACTTCAAAGAAGGCCTTCCTCTTCTTGAATACTTTATTTCAATTCACGGCGGCAGAAAGGGTGTTGTGGACACTGCTTTGAAAACATCAGACGCTGGTTACTTAAGCAGAAGACTTGTTGATGTCGCCCACAGTGTTATAGTTACAACCGAAGATTGCGGTACAGCCGATGGTGTTTATATCAGCGCTCTCACGGATGGAGAAAAAGTTATTATGCCGCTTAAAGACAGAATTGTTGGTCGTGTCGCTTTTGATCCTATCGTTGATATCATTTCTGACGAGGTCGTTGTGAAAGCAGGTCAAATTATTGACGAAGAAAAAGCGGAAAAAATAGCGAATTTAGGAGTTGAAAGAATAAAAATAAGGTCAGTTCTGACCTGCAAGGCTGAAAGAGGTGTATGCGCAAAATGCTATGGAGCGGATCTTTCAAAACAGAAACTCGTGAACCTCGGTGAATCTGTTGGTGTTGTCGCTGCTCAGTCCATAGGCGAGCCAGGAACCCAGCTTACATTGAGAACATTTCATGTGGGAGGTACTGTTACAAGAGCGATAGGTCCGGCAAAAATTGTTTCTCATTTTGATGGCTTCGTTAGATATTCTGAAAATTTGAGGTTTGTGGTAAACAGGGATAATAAAATAATTGTTCTCAGTCGTGAGGGAACAATCGACATTGAAGATGAAAGAGGCAGGCAGCTTGAGAGTAATCCTGTGGTTGTTGGTACAATTCTTCATGTTGAACAGGGAAGGAGGGTCAAAAAGGATCATCTTCTGGCAACCTGGGATCAATACTCGGTGCCAATGATTGCTGAAAAACAGGGTATTATTAGATACAATCACATAAATAACAGAACAGTCAAGGAAGAGTTTGACTCTTCAGCAAAGATCACCAAAAGAACTGTTATAGAACATCAGGATGATCTTGAACCTCGTATTGAAATACTTGAAGAAATTCACGCAACCAGAAATGGTACGATTAAACTTGTAGAAATTGGCGAAAGCCAGGATGTTAAAAAATCAGAAATAATGATACTGGATTCTAACAGAAATCCAGTTGAAACGATCCCTGTCTCAACTCACACGGAAGTTTTTGTAAAAGATGGGGATTCTGTAAAGAAAGGCGATCTTATTGCGCATAGAATAGTTGGTTCTCATTATCTTACCGTAAATACAAACATACTTGTGGAGGATGGACAGAATGTTTTGCCAGGTGATATTATAGCCAAGACTCCCAGAGTTGTTGGCAGGGTGCAGGATATTACAGGTGGACTTCCTAGAGTTTCAGAACTTTTTGAAGCAAGGCCGCCAAGGAATCCAGCCATAATTAGTGAAATCGAAGGAAATGTGTCGCTTCATCCTGGCGAAAGGGGCACAAGGATCATAAGAGTGATCGATTCTTCAGGAAAACAGCAAAAGGAATATAAGGTGCCTTTCGGAAAACATCTGCTTGTTAACAATGGAGACCATGTTGTAAGCGGCACAAAGCTTACAGACGGTCCTGTTGTTTTAACGGATATTCTAAAAACCCAGGGTGAAAAAAAGGTTCAGGAATATCTGTTAAACGAAATTCAAAAGGTTTACAGGGTGGAAGGGGTTCACATAAATGATAAACATATAGAAATTATTATTCGGCAGATGCTTTCTCGTGTGCGAGTGACAGATCCTGGAGATACTTATCTTCTTGAAGGAGAAGAAGTTGACAGAGTGAGAATTCAGCAGATAAATGACGCGTTGCCAAGAGATAAAAAACGCGCAACTTATGAACCATTAATTCTCGGAATTACAAGAGTTGCTTTAAGCAGCGAAAGTTTCATTTCGGCGGCTTCATTCCAGGAAACATTGAAAGTGATCACCAATGCCGCAATTACAGGCGCGGAAGATTATCTTGAAGGTCTTAAAGAAAATGTCATACTCGGGAAGTTGATTCCTGCTGGAACAGGATTTTTCAGTAATCTTACAAAAAAGGAAGAACAGACAACTGAAGTTGGTGTCAGCAGTGGTGAATAGAAAAAAACAAAGGTAAAAAGGAGAAATAATGCCGACGATTAACCAGTTAATAAGATTCGGGAGACGTCCGAAAATCAAAAAGTCTAAATCGACAGCGCTTGATAAAAATCCCTTGAAGAGGGGAGTGTGTCTCTATGTTAAGACAATGACACCCAAGAAGCCAAACTCGGCATTGAGAAAGATAGCAAAAGTGAGACTGAGTAATGGTAAGGAAGTCATTGCTTATATTCCAGGTATAGGCCATAATCTTCAGGAACACTCGATTGTGCTGGTGCGCGGCGGTCGTGTAAAAGACCTTCCGGGTGTCAAGTATCATATTGTGAGAGGCGCTTTTGATACTTCACAGGTCGAAGGAAGAAAAAAATCTCGTTCCCGGTATGGAACAAAGAAATCTAAAGGTGAACAGCAGACAGCGCAGTCACAAAAACAGGAGTAATTATGCCAAGGAGAAAATATAAACCAAGAAAAAAAATATTGTCCGATTCAAAATATAACGATCATGAAATCGCAAGGTTTATCAGTTCACTGATGGTTGATGGAAAGAAGACATTAGCCGAAAAGATCATTTATAAATCTCTGGATATGCTGGGTGAAAAAACAAAGGAAGACCCTCTGGTTGTTTTTAAGAAAGCTCTTAACAATGTAAAGCCCCGTCTTGAGGTCCGGCCCAGAAGAGTTGGGGGCGCAACTTATCAGGTGCCGGTTGAGGTAGTTCCGAAAAGGAGTTTGGCCCTTGCAATCAGATGGATCCTTCAGTCAGCAAGAGCTCGAAAAGGCAAGCCAATGTATCAACGTCTTGTTGAGGAAATTATTGAGGCCAGTAACAATGAAGGTGCAAGCGTGAAAAAGAGGGAAGAAATGCACAAGATGGCGGAATCGAACAGAGCATTTGCGCATTACCGCTGGTGAATTTTCTTCTGATTGCATCGTCCACCTTTTGAAATATTGTGAAAATTTACAATTGTTTAATTAATGAAATGAAAACCGGATTAAAGGAAAAAAAAGAAGATGACAACAAAAGTTGTGTCAAAAAAAAGGAAGCATTGTTTCCAGATGTCGAACATTGAAAATGTAAGGAACATCGGGATCATTGCGCATATAGATGCCGGAAAGACGACGACCACTGAAAGAATCCTGTATTATTCTGGAAAGATCAGTCGTATAGGAGATGTTGATGAAGGAACAACCACGATGGACTGGATGGATCAGGAAAGAGAAAGAGGTATAACAATAACATCGGCAGCTACAACCTGTTACTGGCGAGGTCATAAAATCAATATTATTGATACCCCGGGACACGTCGATTTTACCGCTGAAGTTGAACGTTCTCTCAGGGTTCTTGATGGAGCCATCGGGATTTTCTGCGCGGTTGGCGGTGTACAACCACAGTCAGAAACTGTCTGGAGACAAAGCGAAAAATACAGAATACCCAGGATAATCTACATTAATAAACTTGATAGGACCGGCGCAGATTTTAACAGAGTTGTGGAACAGGTTGAAAAAAGACTTCAGGCGCGATGTCTTGTTCTTCAGATGCCAGCCGGCAAAGAATCTGAGTTTTATGGAATAATTGATCTTGTCGAAAATCATATGATTATTTATCCAACTGAATCAGAAAATGATGCAATTATCGAAGAAATTCCGGATGAAATGAAACAACATACGCTGCTTGCCAGAAATCAAATGATCGAAAAGCTTGCGGAAAATGACGAAAAAATTATGGATATGTACATTGGTGATAAAAAAATTGAGCCAGGGATTATTAAATCTGCAATCAGAAGATCTACACTTTCAAATAAATTGTATCCTGTGTTTTGCGGAGCATCTTTAAGAAACAAGGGTACAAAACTTCTTCTGGATGCGATTGTTGATTATTTGCCATCTCCAGTTGACAGAGGAGATGTTTTTGGAGAAGAACCTGAAACAGGCCAGATTGTTGCGAGAAGACCTGTTGTTGATGAACAGACCTGTATTCTTGCATTCAAGGTTGTGAACGACATATATTTTGGAAGACTTCTCTACGCGAGGATTTATTCAGGAGAAATCGCTCCGGGAATTAAACTTGTTAACTGGACTCGAAAAAGAAAAGAAAGAGTGCTTAAAATTTTTGAAGTTCACGCAAACAAATTTCAAGAAGTTGAAAAGGCTGTTGCGGGCGATATTGTGGCTCTCGTTGGACTGAAAGAAACATTTACAGGCGACACTCTTGGCGTGGCAGATTCGCCTATTATACTTGAAAAAATGAAGTTTCCAGAACCTGTGTTAAGAATGAAGGTTGAACCAAAAACCAAGGCAGAGGCAGAAAAAGTTTATCAGGTTCTTACAAAAATGAGCGAGGAAGATCCGACTTTTAGATTGAAAATAGATTCAGAAACAGGAGAAACTATTATTTCAGGGATGGGACAGCTTCATATAGAAGTCCTCATTGAAAAGATGAAGAGGCAGTATAATCTTGAGGTGCGGCTTGGAAAGCCTGAAGTCGCTTATAAAGAAACCATTACGCAGAATGCAACAGGTACAGGGAAATTTATAAAGCAGACCGGTGGAAAAGGACATTACGGGCATGTTGTGATTGAAATCAAGCCTGCACCGCAGGATATAAATTTTATATTCAACAGCGCCTTAAAGGGTGAAGTAATACCTGCGGAATTTATACCATCAATAGAGGAAGGCATTGTTGAAGCAATGGAGGTTGGTCCTTTGAGGGGATATCCTGTGGTTAATGTCGAAGCAGTTCTTATCGATGGGTCTTTCCATCCTGTAGATTCAAACGACATAGCTTTTAAGATCGCAGCTTCAATGGCTTTCAAAGATGCATATGCGAAAGCGTACCCTGTTCTTCTCGAGCCAATAATGAAAATAGAAGTTACAACGCCCCAACAATACATAGGTGAAATTATCGCTGATTTTAGTATGCGCGGCGGTAAGATTGAAGAAATGCTCGATGATGGAACATATAAGATTATCAAGGGTTTTGTGCCGTTACGGACAATCTTCGACTATCCGACAGTTATCAGGTCCTTGACACAGGGACGCGCAAGTTATATAATAGAACCCTCTTTTTATCAAAAAATTTCAGAAGAGCAGTTGAAGAAAATGGATCAGATCCTGTAACCAGGGGGAAGGCGATGGCAAAGGATAAATTTGTAAGGAGCAAGCCACATGTAAACATAGGGACTATAGGTCATGTAGATCATGGGAAGACGACATTGAGCAGTGCGATAACATTGATATTGTCTAAGGCAGGAAAGGCTCAGCATTTGAAATATGAAGACATAGATAAGGCGCCTGAGGAGAAGGAGAGGGGATTGACGATACAGATAGCGCATATAGAGTATGAGACAGACAGGAGGCATTACGCGCACATAGATTGTCCCGGGCATGCGGATTATATCAAGAACATGATAACGGGTGCAGCGCAGATGGACGGGTCGATACTGGTGGTGAGTGCGCCTGATGGGCCTATGCCGCAGACCAGGGAGCATATACTATTGGCCAGGCAGGTAGGGGTACCGGCGATAGTAGTATTTTTGAACAAGATGGATATGTTAGCGGACAAAGAATTGATAGAGCTGGTTGAGTTAGAGGTGAGGGAATTATTGAGCAAGTATGAATTTCCCGGGGACGAGATACCGATAGTGAAGGGTTCGGCTCTTGAGGCGTTGGGTTGTGGATGCGGGAAGAGGGAATGTGAGAAATGCGGGCCGATATGGCAATTGATGGATGCGGTAGACACTTATATTCCGGAGCCTGTGAGGGTTGTAGATCAGCCATTTTTGTTAGCGGTGGAGGATGTATTTTCGATAACCGGGCGAGGAACAGTGGCTACAGGCAGGGTAGAGAGGGGAAAGATAAAGGCTGGTGAAGAGGTAGAGATAATAGGGTTGAAGGAAGATATAAGCAAGACGGTAGTTACCAGTGTAGAGATGTTCAGGAAGATACTTGATGAAGCTGTGGCAGGAGACAATGTAGGGTTATTATTGAGAGGGATAGAGAAGGAAGGGATTGAGCGAGGGATGGTTATAGCTGCTCCGGGCAGCATAACGCCGCACAAGAAGTTCAAGGCGCAGGTATATGTATTGAAGAAGGAAGAAGGTGGTAGACATACTCCATTTTTCACTGGATACAGGCCTCAATTTTTCTTCAGGACTACAGATGTTACAGGGGCGATAAAGTTGCCTGAAGGTGTAGAGATGGTGATGCCTGGAGATAACATAGAGATGGAGGCAGAGTTGATAATGCCGGTGGCGATGGAGAAGGGATTAAGATTTGCGATAAGAGAGGGAGGAAAGACAGTTGGTTCTGGAGCCATCACAGATATCATCTCCTAAAGGATATATGATATGGACAAGAAAAGAATAAGAATAAAACTCAGGAGTTTCGACCACAGAGTTCTTGATGAATCTGTGAAACAAATTATTGATATAGCCAAAAGCACCGGCGTACGAATAACTGGTCCAATACCTCTGCCGACAAGAAAACAGATTTACACTGTTTTGCGGTCTCCTCATGTGAACAAGAAAAGTCGAGAACAGTTCCAGCTGTGTACACACAAGAGGGTTATTGATATCCTTGAACCAACCACAAGAACTGTGGATGCTTTAAGTAGATTAAATCTTCCTTCAGGCGTTGAAGTTGAAATGAAACTGGAGTGATTTATGCGAATGGGATTGCTTGGAAAAAAACTTGGAATGACGCAGGTGTTTGAAGAAAATGGCAGGGTAATTCCTGTGACTGTTCTTGAAGTGGGTCCATGTTTTGTGACTTATAAAAAAAATAAAGAGTCAGATGGCTATTTTGGTGTTCAGATTGGTTACCATGCTATTTCTGAAAAGAAGGCGACAAAGGCGATCGCAGGCCATTGTAAAAAAGCCGGGTTGGCGCCATTGAAATATATCAAGGAAATAAGGATGGAAGAGACCGATGCAGAAGGTATTACCATTGGACAGGAGATGAATATTTCAATTTTTAAGGAAGGCCAGTTTATAGATGTTACTGGAATTTCGAGAGGCAAAGGGTTTCAGGGTGTTGTGAAAAGGCATGGATTCAAAGGCGGGCCTGCAACGCGTGGTTCCATGCAACACAGAAAACCTGGGTCTATTGGCGGAGGGAATCCGCAGAGAGTTATCAAGGGAAGAAAGATGGCAGGGCAAATGGGCAACAAAAAAGTGACAGTACAAAATTTAATTGTTTACAGGGTTTTTCCTGAAAAAAATCTTATGTTTGTAAAAGGCGCTGTTCCAGGCGGTGAAAACAGCATTGTTTTTGTCAGACATGCAGTGAAAAAGCAGGTGGAAAAATGAACAAAACTATACCAATATTCAATCTGGACGGTGAAAAGATAAACACCGAAAATGTTGAATTGATTGATGCAAAACCAAATATGGATGTCATTCACAGATATGTCGTTGCTTTTCTTGCAAATCAAAGGCAGGGCACATCTTCAACAAAGACCAGAAGCGATGTGTCAGGTGCAGGCAAAAAACCCTGGAGGCAAAAGGGAACCGGCAGAGCCAGAATCGGCTCAATCCGTTCGCCGCTCTGGCGACACGGAGGAATTGTTTTCGGGCCGAAACCACGAGATTACACCTGTCATCTTCCGGATAAGATGAAGCGCATTGCATTAAGGGACACGCTAAATGCATTGATTGGAGATGATGGTCTTGTAGGTATTGATGTTTCAGATGGAATAAAAACTCCAAAAACGAAAGTTTTTTCAATTTTTCTAAAGAAAATAGGACTGGATAAGGCTAAAGTTCTGGTTGTCCTTGATAGAAACTCCGCCCATAAAGACGAGTTTCTGATGTGCATCAGAAATATTGAAAATTTGTCTTACTGCTATGCAGAACAAATAAATCCATATTTGATAATGACTCATGAAAGAATTATTGCTCAAACGGGGATCCTGCCATTATTAAAAAAGATATCTTCAGGAGAAGTAAATGTTTAATCCTTACGAAATAATCAAGTATCCTCTTATTACGGAGAAGGCGACAAAACTCGAAGGCCAGAATAAGTATCTTTTTGCGGTTAATAATAAAGCGCGAAAGACACAGATTAAGATGGCAATTGAGCAGATTTATAAGGTTAGTGTTACCGGGGTGGCGATTATCAGAATGCCAGCCAAGAAAAGAAAATACAGGTTGTCGATGGAAGGTTACAGGTCTTCTTATAAGAAAGCAATAGTTACATTGAAAGAAGGAGATAAAATTGCCACTACGTAAGCTCAATCCAGTTACTAACGCTCAGAGGCACGCTATACTTCCTGATTTTAAGGAAATAACGAGGAAGAAACCTGAAAAAAGACTTGTTGTTGGAAAGCGCAAAAAAGGCGGTAGAAATAATACAGGCAGAATAACAGTTCGACACCGGGGCGGCGGACATAAGAAACTTTACAGAATAATAGATTTCAAAGGTAGAGCCGTTGAAGGTAAAGTCGTCAGTATAGAATATGATCCGAATCGAACCGCAAATATTGCTATGATCCAGTATGTTAATGGAACAAGATCATATATTATCGCTCCTGCTGGTTTGAAGGTTGGAACCAGGATCAATTGCGGCGACTCAGCTTTTATTGCGCCAGGCAATACTTTACCTCTGGCGAGGATTCCCGAGGGTTCAGAAATTTACAATATTGAACTTCAGCCGGGTAAAGGCGGACAGCTGGTAAGGTCAGCTGGTTGTTTGGCTATACTGGTTACAAAGGGAGACAGATTCGCTTCTGTTAAACTTCCTTCGGGAGAAGTTAGACTAATTTCTCTGGAATGCATGGCTACCATTGGTAGAGTGAGTAATCCCGAACATAAATATGTGTCGCTTGGAAAAGCGGGAAGAACCAGATGGCTTGGGGTTAGACCCACGGTAAGAGGGGTTGCGATGAACCCTGTGGACCATCCTCATGGTGGCGGTGAAGGAAGAGGTAAAGGAAATATTTCACAGACCCCCTGGGGTAAACCGACAAAAGGTTATAAAACACGCAGGCCTGATAAGTACTCTAACAAATTTATCGCTCAAAGAAGGAAGAAATAGGAGATTATTTTTATGAGATCACTTAAAAAGGGACCATTTATTGATCCAGTGTTAATTGAAAAAATAGAGAAGATGAAAGCGTCAGGAAAAAGAGAACCTGTTAAAACATGGTCGAGGCGATCCACAATAATTCCAGAATTCGTTGGTTATACATTTGCTGTTCACAACGGAAAATCTTTCGTCAATGTTTATGTCACTGAAAATATGGTTGGTCACAAGCTTGGAGAATTCGCACCGACAAGAATTTTCCGCGGGCATGGAGCCCACACAGAAAGAACAACGGAGAAGACCTGATGGAAGTTATTGCTAAAGCGAGATTTGTAAGAATAGGACCAAGGAAAATTAGATATCTCAGGCCCATTGTGGTTAAAAAGGAAGCGCAACTGGCGATGAATCTTCTTGAACATACCAGTCAGAAAGGAGCATTAGTGCTAAGAAAACTTATTAAATCAGCTCTTGCCAACGCTGAACAGAAAAATCCTGAACAGAAAAGGTGGTATGTTAAAAGTCTTCTGGTGAACGAAGGTCCGAAGATGAAAAGGATGCGTTCAGCGCCAATGGGAAGGGCTGTTGTGATTATGAAGAAACTTTCTCATGTTACAGTAGTACTGGAAGACCTTCCAGAAACAAAAGATTTTAAAGGGAATAACTATGGGACAAAAGGTAAATCCAATAGGTCTTAGACTGGGCATAACCGAAAGATGGAGATCATTCTGGTTTGCAAATGACAGGATTTTTAAAGATTTTCTCAGGGAAGACGTTGAGATGCGGAAATATCTTTTCAATAGATTCCCTCGCGGTTCTATCACAAGAATTGATATTGAGAAAATCGCTGAGAAAGTTAAGATTAATTTGTATAGTCCGAGACCAGGGGTTATTCTCGGCCGAAAAGGTGCAGAAATAAATGCAGTGAGAGAGGAAGTTTACAATGTTATAAAGAAGCAAGTGACCATTGATGTTAACGAGATAAAAAATCCAGGACAGGATGCTCAGTTTATGGCAGATAGCATAGCAATGCAACTGGAACGAAGAGTTCCACACAGAATTGCGGTAAAAAAAGCTATGGCCTTGAGTTTGCAGTCAGGCGCCCTTGGTATTAAGGTGAGGGTTGGAGGCAGACTTGGTGGAGCCGAGATTTCAAGATCAGAGCTTTATATCAAAGGCAAGGTTCCACTTCATACCCTTCGCGCAAAAATAAGTTACGCAACTTCCACCGCGATAACCAAGTTTGGTTGTATTGGAGTAAAGGTCTGGATTTTTCTTGGAGAGGTTTTCGAAAAAAACCAGCAGCCTTCTAAACCATCGGATGTGGAGGTATCCCATTCTGATGAAAAAAAATTGAGTACAAGGAGTCGTAAAAATGCCATTGATGCCGAAAAGGGTAAAATACAGGAAGTTTCAGAAGGGTAACACCAGGGGCAAGGCTTCTCGAGGGGCAACGATTTATTTTGGAGACTTTGGTCTTCAGGTCGTACAACCTGGTCGACTTAAGAATAACCAGATAGAGGCAGCTCGTATAGCTATTACTCATCATTTGAAAACAAAAGGCAAGCTCTGGATAAGAATTTTTCCTGACAGGCCTTTTACGAAGAAACCAGCTGAGACAAGAATGGGAAAAGGTAAAGGTGATGTCGCAGGATGGGAAGCGATTGTGCTTCCTGGAAGGGTGGTCTTTGAAATAGCCGGCGTTGAACCTGATGTTGCTATGGAGGCATTGAGACTGGCTTCATATAAATTGCCTGTTGCGACAAGAATTATAAAACGGGAAATACTATGAAAAAGAACGAGTTTGATGAATTGAAAGATCTAACAGTTAAGGAACTTGAACAGAAAAGGAATGAAATAGCAAAGCGTCTTTTCGATCAGAGAATTCAGGTTAGACTTGGTCAGGTTAAGAATACTCGCATTTTGCGAAATCTTAGAAAAGAGATAGCTCAGCTAAATACTGTGATAAAACAGAAAAAAAAGAATAAATGAGGTGCGAATGATTCAACAGAAAAGAAAAGAAATTGAAAAAAAAGGCGTGGTAACGAGCGACAGAATGGATAAAACTCGAGTTGTTCTTGTTGAAACGCTTGGCAAGCATCCTGTGTACATAAAGGTTATCAGAAAGAGGCAGAAGTTTTATGCCCATGATGAGTCAAATATGAGCAAGAATGGAGATATTGTGCTTATTCGCCAGAGCAGACCATTGAGCAAGCTTAAACGATGGAAGGTTGTTGAAATCATAAAAAAAGATACATCAAAAAGTGAAGGAGCAATAAATGGTGCAGTTGAGAACAATTCTTGAAGTTGCTGACAATACAGGCGCTCGAAAGATCAGCATTATTGGTGTTCTGGGCAATTCCAGGCGAAGATATGCACGAATTGGTGATATCATAAGAGCCAATGTTAAAGACGCTCTGCCAGACGGCGTAGTCAAGAAAAAACAGGTTGTAAAAGCAGTCATAATACGAACAAAAGCTCCCATCAGAAGGCCCGATGGTTCGTATCTGAAATTTGACCACAATTGCGCCGTGATCATCGATGATGATCTTAACCCAAGGGGCACAAGAGTTTTTGGCCCTGTTCCAAGGGAACTGCGAGATGCAAAATTTATGAAAATCATTTCACTGGCTCCGGAGGTTCTATAATATGGGTTTTTTGATAAAGAAGGATGATTTTGTGGTTGTAATAAAGGGAAAGGATGCCGGAAAAAAGGGAAGAGTTATAAGAGTGTTTCCGGAAGAAAAAAGGATTCTTGTTGAGGGAGTGAATTTTGTCAAAAAAGCTACCAGGCCAAAAAAGATTGATCGACAGGGTGGTATTGTTTCAATGGAAAAACCTATCTCAATAAGTAATGTCCAGTATTTTTGCATGAAGTGCAGTAAGAATGCGAGGCTCGGGGTGAAGTTGATGGAAGACGGTTCAAAAATGCGTTTTTGTAAGAAATGTGGTGAGATGGTGGAGGCTAAATAATGGAAGCAAGATTGAAGAAATTTTACAGAGAGAAAGTTATTCCCGCAATGATGGAAAAATTTGGATTCACCAACAAACTTCAGGTTCCGTGTATCAAGAAAATTGTTATAAATGTCGGTGTTGGCAGAGATAACAAGGATGCAAAGGCTATTGAATCTGTTCAAAAAGAAATTGCTCTTATCTCCGGGCAGAAACCAATTATAACAAGAGGCAAGAAGTCAATTTCTGCTTTTAATCTGAGACGCGGAGATGTCTGCGGAGTGATGGTGACGCTCAGGGGAGATAGAATGTATGAATTTCTGGATCGTATGATAACAGCTGCTCTTCCAAGGGTAAAGGATTTTAATGGTCTGGACCCTGATTCATTTGATGGGCAGTCTTCTTACACAATAGGGATTAAAGAGCAGGTGATTTTTCCTGAAGTGGATTACAATACCATTTACAAGGTTCACGGAATGAATGTTACGATATGCACAAACGCGAAAAAGGTTGAATATGCAAGGGAACTTCTTAAATTAATTGGATTGCCTATCAGGGAGGGATAAGGGTGGCTCGTAAATGTTTTTTTGAAAAAATGAAAAAGGAACCAAAGTTCAAGGTAAGAAAAAGAAACCGTTGCTGGCGATGTGGCAGACCGCGTGGTTATTTAAGAAAATTTGGAGTCTGTCGCGTTTGTTTCAGGCAGCTTGCGTCTCAGGGTGAAATTCCCGGGGTTACCAAGGCAAGCTGGTAGGAGGTTTGATTATGACTGATTCTGTTGCGGATATGATCGTAAGACTCAAAAATGCGAATCTGGTTTTTAAACCATATTCGGACGTGCGCTGGTCGAAATTCAACGAAAACATTCTTAGTGTGCTGAAAGAAGAGCGTTACATTAAAAATTGGGAAATTATGGAAATTGATGGAAAAAAAATCCTGCGCGTGCATCTTCTGTATTCGGGGAAAAGACCTGCAATATTGAAGGTGCGCAGAATAAGCAAACCTGGTCAGAGAGTTTACATATCGGCCGAGGAGATTTCAAGAAAGAAACAGGATTCCGGGGTAGCAGTATTGAGTACTTCTAAGGGAGTTATAAGCAGCCGTAAAGCATCTGAATTAAATGTTGGCGGAGAAATTTTATTCTACATATGGTAGGTGAAAAAAATGAGTAGATTAGGAAAAAAATATCTTGATGTGCCGGAAGGAGTAAAGGTTTCAGTTTCGGGTAGCACCTTGTTAATAGAAGGACCCAATGGCAAAATTTCGTATGAGATTTTTGAAAATCTCGAAGTAGTTATCGAAGATAAGAAAGTTTTTGTCAGAAACAATGTTTTGGAAACGCGCAAATTTAGAAGATTATTCAGGAAAATCGATGCGCTTCAGGGATTAATGCGAACAATGATAAAAAACGGAATTCATGGAGTGACAAAGGGTTTTGAAAAAGTTCTTGAAATTCACGGCACTGGATTCAAGGCAGAATTAAAAGGTAAAAAACTCGCTTTGAATCTTGGATTTACTCATCCAGTGGAAGTGGATATTCCTGATGCGATAAAAGTGAAAATCGAAAAAAACACCATAATCACTTTCAGTTCATACAACAAAGAACTCCTTGGAAATTTTGTTGCGAAAATAAGGGATATTTATCCTCCGGAACCATATAAGGGAAAGGGGATTAGATACGCTGGTGAATATGTGAGACATAAGGTTGGAAAGGCTGCTGTTGGTGCCCAGAAATAAAGGAGTTAAATCGTGAAGATATCAAAACAAGTTAAAAGAAAAATGCGACATGCGAGGGTCAGGAAGAAAATAAAAGGAACTGCTGAAAGGCCAAGGCTGGTTGTTTTCAAGAGTCTTAAACATATCTATGCTTCCATGGTGGTTGACGATGTTCAGCCAAACAGGATTATTGCTACTGTTTCTTCTCTTTCTGAAACATTCAGGAATGCTTTAAAAGAAGGCGAAAAAGGCGGTAATGTCAAGGGGGCTTTTCTTCTTGGCAAGCTTATGGCGGAAAAAGCAAAAAATATGAAAATAGAAAAAGTTGTTTTTGATAGAGGCGGTTATCGTTATGGAGGCCGAATTAAATCTTTTGCTGATGGCGCAAGACAAGGAGGTTTAAAATTTTAGACAGGGATAGTATTATATCGCAGGTTGAGCAGGAAAGCGGTGAAGAAAAAGAGATTGTTATAGAAATCCGAAGGGTTACCAAAGTAACCAAGGGCGGCAAACGGCTGAAATTTCGCGCTATAATCGTTTCTGGCAATCAGAAGGGAGAAGGCGGCTTTGGGATAGGAAAGGCGTCCGAAGTTCCAGAGGCAATTCGTAAAGGGCGCGAAAAGGCAAACAAAAACAGGATTTCTATATCATTGAAGGGTTCCACAATAAGCGGCGCTGTTGACGCGAAATACGACGCATCACATGTCATTTTGAAGCCAGCGACAAAAGGTCATGGACTTGTTGCAGGTAAAACAATGCGGGCTTTTCTTGAGGTGCTTGGTGTAAAGGACGCTGTGTGTAAGGTAATTGGTTCAACCAGCACAATAAATGTTTTAAATGCAACCTACCAGGCGTTAAAATTTCTTGAATTAAAGGAGAAAAAAAGTGTTGAAAGTTCACAACCTTAAACCCACAAAAGGTAGCAAACACAAGAAAAAGATTGTTGGAAGGGGCCATGGTTCCGGTCATGGTCAGCAATCAACGAGGGGCCATAAGGGACATAAATCGCGCTCAGGTTATCATCTTGTCGGTAATTTTGAGGGTGGCCAGATGCCACTTATCAGAAGGATTCCGAAAAGGGGTTTCAATAATAAACTTTTCAAAACCGTGGTACAGGAGACAAATATTGGATTGTTGAATGCTGAGTTCAATGATGGAGAAATTGTAACTCCCGAGATTCTGGCAGAAAAAGGGATTATTAAGAAAAAAGATAGCATTGTTAAGATACTTGGTAAGGGCAGGATTGAAAAGAAGATAAATGTTTCTGCTCACGCCTTTTCAAAAAAAGCGAAGGAATCAATCGAAAAAGCCGGTGGCTCAATAACGGTTCTTAAAAAATGATTACTGCATTTAAAGATACGTTGAAAGTACCAGACCTTAAAAGGAAGGTTCTGGTTGTTATTGCCTTATTGACCGTTTACAGATTTGGTTGTTATATACCGGTGCCGGGCATAAATGGCAAAGCTCTCGCAGCATTTTTTGATCGTATGTCGGGCACTCTTTTTGGTATTGCTGATCTGTTTGCAGGAGGAGCGTTGAGTAATGCTACCATTTTTGCGCTTGGAATAATGCCTTATATCAGTGTTTCGATTATTCTTGAACTGCTTGCGTCGATATTTCCATTTTTTGAACACATGTTGAGGAGCGGAATAGAGGGCAGAAAAAAATTGACCCAATGGACACGGTATGGAACGGTTATTCTTTGTTTGTTTCAAGGATTTGCTGTTAGCATATGGCTCGAAAACCCTGCGCATTTTGATGGAGTTGTTATGGTGAATAATCCTGGGTGGCTTTTTAAACTGACAACGGTTTTAACTCTGACAACTGGCACCATATTTCTTATGTGGCTTGGTGAACAGATTACAGAAAAGGGTATTGGAAATGGTATTTCATTGATTATAACCGCCAGTATTCTTTCTAGAATGCCTGTTGCGGTTCATCAGACCGCCCAGCTTATGAGCGCAGGAGAGATAAATCCAGGTATTATTGTTTTGATGACTGGTTTGATTTTTGTTGTTGTTGGCGCTGCGATAATGCTGAATGAGGGAGAAAGAAGAATACCTGTTCAGTATGCGAAAAGAGTTGTTGGAAGAAGGGTGTATGGTGGGCAGACAACCTATTTACCGATTAAGTTGAATCCTGGAGGGGTTCTTCCTCTTATTTTTGCGGTTTCATTTCTGACTTTTCCTTCTACTGTGCTGAGATTTGCAAATAATCCATTTCTGCAGAAGATTGCAAATGTTCTAAATCCTGTTTCTGGCGCAGGCATGGTTTTATACGCTATTTTGATTGTGGGATTTTGCTACTTTTATGCAAGCGTGATTTTCAATCCCGAACATGTGTCTGATGACTTGAAAAAATACGGAGGTTTTGTCGCTGGAATCAGGCCTGGTAAGGCAACAGGTGAGTATCTTGAAAAAATACTTGGCAGACTCACGCTCCCTGGTTCACTGATGCTTACCGTAATTGCCATATTTCCATACATAATAATGCATATTTTCAAGATCCCATATTTAATAGCAAGTATGTTTGGCGGGATTGGATTGCTTATTGTCGTGTCTGTTATACTTGAAACGCTCAGACAGATCGAAGCGCATCTTATCATGCGCCATTATGAAGGTTTTCTCAAGAAGGCGCGGACGAGATGAAGGTAGTAATTTTGCTCGGTCCTCCTGGAATCGGAAAGGGTACAGTCGGAAACATTTTGAGCAAGAAGTGGAATGCGCCTTTAATTTCAATGGGAGATCTTCTTAGAGAGAATGTCAAAAATGCGACAAGCGTTGGTTTGAAGGCTGAAGTTTTTATGAAAAAAGGAGAACTGGTTCCTGATGATATTGTTTTTGAAGCGCTTGCAGGACGGATCAAACAAAAAGATGCAGAAAACGGAGTGTTAATGGATGGTTTTCCAAGAAACATTAATCAGGCACATATGCTGGAGAATATTCTAAACGATAATGACGAGATAGTTTTGTTGAACCTTGTCGCGTCTAATGAAACTTTGACAGAAAGGCTGTCCTTAAGAAGAATTTGTATCAGGTGTGGCGCAGTTTATCATCTTAAGAATATTCCTCCGAAGAAGGATGGGCTCTGTGATATATGCGGTGGCGAATTAATACAGAGAAATGACGATAAGCCTGAGGTTATTGCAAGGAGGCTTGAAGTTTTTCGCAAGGAAACAGAGCCTTTGATTAAATATTATGCCGGGAAGCATAAGATGGTTAAAATTAGTGCTGAAGGGACTCCCGAAGACATCATAAGAAGGATTGAGGAACTTGGTCTGTGGGGATAAAAACGCCGGATGAGATAGAAAAAATTAGAGTGGCATGCAGGATTTGTAAGAAGATACTACTTGAAACATCGGCGATATTAAAAGAAGGTATGACAACTTTTGAGATAGCGAAATTTGCAGAGTCCTTGATGGAGAAAGAAGGAGTAAAATCGGCGTTTTACGGATACAGGGGGTACCCGGGGTCCATATGCGTATCCATAAATGAAGAAGTTGTTCACGGGATACCTTCGCCAACTAAGTTTATAAGAACCGGTGATATCGTTTCTCTGGATGTTGGAGTAATAAAGGACGGTTACATAGGAGACTGCGCAGCGACATGCCCTGTGGGCACAGTTGATCTTGAGAAGCAGAGACTGATTGATGTTACAAGAGATTCTTTGAGAATGGGTCTCCTTTCGGTTTTTGCTGGATGTAAAACTGGAGACCTTGGATGGGCGATACAGCAATATGTTGAGAAATTTGGTTTCAACGTTGTGCGAGATTTTGCAGGTCATGGTGTAGGAAGGAATTTACATGAATCGCCAGACATACCCAATTTCGGGTATCCTGGCAAAGGATACCAGTTGAAAGAAAATATGGTTATAGCGGTAGAACCAATGGTAAATATGGGCAGACCTGATTTGAGGATTCTATCAGATGGCTGGACAGTGGTGACTGCAGATGGGTTACCTTCTGCCCATTTTGAAGATACCATTGTTGTTAGAAAAAACGGTTGCGAGGTTCTCACCAGCATAGAATGATGGAGAAAAAAACGGATAAAATTACTCTGACAGGCACGATAAATAAGGCGCTTCCTGGGACAAGTTTCATTGTGGATCTTGATAATGGAATGAAGGTTACTGCTCATTTATGTGGAAAGATGAGGTTGAATTACATAAGAATTATCCCTGGTGACAGGGTTATTGTTGAGATTTCACCTTATGATATCGCAAAAGGAAGAATTATAAAACGTATATAGGGGGAGACGATGAAGGTGCGGAGTTCAGTGAAAAAAATATGTCCACAGTGCAAGATTATTAAAAGAAAGGGTTCTGTCATGGTGATATGCAAAAATCCTCAGGATGGGCCCAAGCATAAACAGAAACAGGGATGAGGAGGTTCAATTATGGCTCGTATTCTTGGAGTTGAAATTCCTAATGAAAAGAAAGTTTTAATTGGTCTAACCTATATTTATGGCATTGGCAAATCAGTTGCAGAAAGGATTGTTAAAGCCACCGGGGTCAATCCTGATAAGAGGGTTAAGGATTTGACAGAAGAAGAAATCGGAAAAATTTCAAATTTTGTCCAGCAAAATTTTAAGATCGAAGGAGACCTGAGGAGGGAATTTAGCGGAAATATCAGCCGACTTATTGAAATCAATTGCTACCGTGGTTTGAGGCATAAAAGGTCGCTTCCTGTTCGCGGTCAGAGAACAAGAACCAATGCAAGGACAAGAAAGGGTCCACGCAAGACAGTGGGAGTAGTCAGGGATAAGGCAGCGAGAAAGGCGATAAAATCCAAGATTAAGGAAGGAGAAAGTTAATCAAAAGGAAAAATTTCTAAGGAGAAAAAATGGCAGAAAAGGTGAAGAAGAAATATAGTAAGAAAAAGAAAAAACATATAACGATTTCATCTGGAGTGGCTCATATAAAAGCCACATTCAACAACACCACAATTACAATAACCGATCTGGATGGAAAAGTAGTGGCGTGGGCAAGCGCTGGCGTGGTTGGTTTCAAGGGTACCAGGAAAGGAACTCCGTTCGCAGCACAGTTAATAGCTGAAAATGTTGCAAGAAAGGTGCAGAATCTGGTGAATATGAAAGAGGTGGAGGTTAGAGTAAAAGGACCAGGACCGGGTCGTGAAACAGCTATAAGGGCACTTCAAACTGCAGGATTGAATATAACTGCTATCAGAGATGTTACTCCGATCCCGCACAACGGTTGCAGACCACCAAAGAGAAGAAAGGTATAAAAAGGAGTCGCAATGGCGAGAGTTACAAAACCAGTTTGCAGAGTTTGCAGGCGCAATGCAGAGAAACTATATTTGAAAGGAAGGAGATGTGAAAGCGATAAATGTCCGCTTGATCCGAGGAAACAGCGAAAAGGCATGACACAGGCGAAAACATCAGAGTATGGAATGCAGATGAGGGAAAAGAATAAGGTTAAGGTTTACTATGGAGTGCTTGAAAAGCAATTCAGAAGATATTTTGCGATGGCAAAGAAGACCAGAGGAGTTACCGGCGAAATTTTGCTGCGTTTTCTGGAATGTCGACTGGACAACGTTTTATACAGACTGCACTGGGCGTCTTCCAGAAGAATGGCAAGACAGGCGATTGGGCACGGTCATGTCTTTGTGAACGGAAAAAGGGTTAACAGACCTTCATATCAGACCAGGATCGGCGATGAAATCAGTATTGGTGAAGGAACAAAATATGTTGAGATAGCAAAACAAATGAAAGAACTCGGTTCAACACCAGTACCTGCATGGCTTGAAGCTTCAGAAACTGAATTAAAGGCAAAGATAGTGAGATATCCGTTGAGGGATGAAGTGAGTATTCCTGTTGACGAACATCTCATCATAAACTTTTATTCAAAGTGAGGTGTGAATTATGGAAGAAAAAACACTTGAGTTTGTTTATCCATCAAGAATAATGTGGGTGAAAGAAACTTACCGGGATAACTATGGACAGATTGTTGTTGAACCACTTGAAAGAGGTTTTGGCGTAACGATTGGAAATACGCTGAGGAGAGTAATGCTTTCCTGTATTCCCGGCGTTGCCATCACGGGCCTCAAAATTTCTGGTGTCCAGCACGAATTTACAGCTATTCAAGGAGTAAAGGAAGATGCTACGCAGATTGTTCTCAATCTGAAACAGGTAATATGTAAACCCGTAATTTCCGAGTTTCCACATATTTCTTCAACGACAATCTCAGGTGTTTCAGAAATTTGTGCCGGCGATCTTATCAAGGACGGAAGCGTGAAGATTTTGAATCCGGATTTGCATATCGCGACCATTGAACCTTCTGCCAAACTGACCATTGATATTGAAATCACATCCGGAAGAGGATATCTGCCTGTAGAAAAAATGAAACTTATCAGAAAGGATATTTCACTGGATACAATTTTGATTGACGCAATTTATACGCCTGTAAAGAAGGTTGCCTTCCATGTTGAAAACACAAGGGTTGGACCTCTGGTTGACTATGAAAAGCTTATTTTTGACGTCTGGACAAACGGTGCGGTTACGCCAGATGCTGCATTGAAAATCGCAACAGACATTCTTAATAACCATTTTATTAAAATAGGCACGATAGAGGCTTTGAGCGACAGAGCCGGTAAGGCTGGAATCCTGGCGTCAGAAGATGATTCTGGGATTCCTTTGACAGAATTGAATCTTTCGACAAGAATTATCAATATTCTACAGCAAAACGATATTAAAACATTGAAAGATATTATCGAAACGCCGCGGGCGAAGTTCGAAGAGATGAAAAATCTTGGGAAAAAATCGATTCAAGAAATTGAAGAAGCTCTTGATAAAAAAGGGTACAAATTAAAAGAACAGGAGCAGTTATGAGGCATAAAAGGAAAATTCGCAAACTTGGAAAGAATCTGTCGCATCGAAGAAGCATTTTGAGAAACCTTGCTATCAGTTTCTTTCAAAACAAGAGAATAATAACCACAGAGGCGAAGTCTAAACAATTAAGAAGTGTGGTGGAGAAATTGATTACTGCAGGAAAAAACCAGGATCTTGCCAGTATCAGAAAAATAAATTCCTATCTAAACCATCCTGCTACTACCAAAATAGTTATGGAACTCGGGCAGAAATTTAAAGATAGAAAAGGCGGATATACCAGGATTATTAAAGCTGATAGGCGTCGTGGCGATGCAAGTAAAATGGCAATAATTCAAATGGTGGAGCAGTAATATGAAAGATCCTCTAAAAATTCTCGATAAATATGACAGGGGAGATAACATCTACAGGCTGATTTTGAAATACGCTGAGAAAGGACACAGAATACTCGCGGGTGGCACAGCATCCATTTCCGATAATTCTCTGAATGTTCTTGATGTAGTGCTGGATGAAAGAGAACAGGAGAACAAAGATGAACATAGAGAATCTTCTGAAAAGGATGGCTGATCTTGATGCTTCCGACCTGCATCTCAAGGCTGGCAGAAAACCATTTTTCAGGATAAAAACCGTCCTCAAAGAACTATCTGATGAAGAAATTTTAAGCCCGGAAGAAATTGAGAGATACGCTTTCAGTATAATGAGTGATAAGCAAAGGACGTTGTTTCTCGAAAAGATGGAAATGGACCTGGCGACAGAAAAACCAGATATCGGGAGATTTCGCGTAAATATTTTCAGACAGAGAGGAAATATCGGTATTGTTATGCGCAGAATAAAATCGGTGATCCCAACTTTTGAAGAACTTGGTTTGCCTCAGGTACTTGCGAAAATTTCTGATTTTTCAACCGGATTGGTTCTTGTGGCAGGACCCACCGGTTGCGGAAAATCAACAACCCTTGCGGCAATGACTGAGTATATAAATAAAAGCAGATCATCAATGCACATAGTGACTATTGAAGATCCGATAGAGTATTTGTATACAGATAAGAATTGTCTTATTAATCAACGTGAGGTTGGTCTTGATACTCTTTCATTTCACGATGCACTCAAAAGAGTTCTTCGCGAGGACCCTGATATTATTCTTATTGGAGAACTCAGGGATGTTGAAACATTTGAAGCCGCTATAAGAGCTTGTGAAACAGGACATCTTGTTTTTAGCACCCTTCATACCGTTGACACAATTACCACCATAAACAGGATACTTGATTTTTTCCCTCAGCAACAGCACGACATGATAAGAAAAACGCTTGCTTACAATTTGCGAGCGACATGCTGTCAGAAATTGCTTCCGAAAAAGGACCAAACAGGTATGGTTCCTGTTTGTGAGATTATGATTGTCACACCCATTATTTCACGACTCATCATTGAAAACAAGATTGCAAAAATACCCAGTGCAATTTCGTCCGATAAAGAAACTGGAATGCAGACTTTTAATCAACATCTTGTTCAATTGATAAATACTAATAAAATCACAAAAGAAACAGGATTTGAAGCATCTCCCGCGCCTGATGCTCTTGAAATGAATTTGAGAGGAATTTATCTTGACGAAGATACCAGAATAATAGGCGATTAAAGTTTAACATGAAAATTCTTGTTATTGGAAGCGGTGGTCGCGAGCATGCCATATGCTGGAAGATTGCTTCAGAAGTAAAATCTGCCACTTTATATTCAGTTCCTGGCAACGCCGGGATAGGGGAGATAGCCAATCTAATAAACATACCGCTGGATAATTTGCAAGAAATTGCGACCTTTGCAAAAAAAGAAAAAATAGATTTTACAATTGTTGGCCCTGAACTGCCACTCGCCGGGGGCATTGTAGACATTTTCAATAAGAAGAAACTAAAAATTTTTGGCCCCTCTCAAAAAGCCTCTAATCTTGAAGCTTCAAAAGTGTGGTCAAAGGAATTTATGGCTGAAAATAATATACCTACCGGTAAATTTTTTGTGACCGACGATTTCATTGGTGCGAAAAAAGTGGTTGAAAAATCAAAATTTCCGGTTGTTATCAAGTTTGGTGGACTTGCCGCGGGTAAAGGTGTTGCAATAGCGCGAGAGTATGAAGAGGCAATATCTTTTCTTGAAGATATTTTTGAAAAAAAAATCTTTTCATCAGTAAATAACAGTGTTGTTATTGAGGAATTTCTTTCAGGGGAAGAACTGTCGTATCTGGTGATCACAGAAGGCGAAAATTTTATCCCCCTTGCACCGGCAAGGGATTATAAAAGAATCTATGATGAAGATAAAGGTCCCAATACAGGCGGGATGGGTTGTTATAGTCCGGTTCCTGTGTGTTCTCACGAACTTGAGAAAATTATTGAAAAGAAAATAGTGATACCCACGATTAAGGGGCTTCAAAAGAGAAATATTGACTACTGCGGAATAATATATTTCGGGTTAATGATAACAGACAGAGGCCCGGAAGTTCTTGAGTATAATGTGAGATTCGGTGATCCTGAAACAGAGGTCATCCTGCCAAGGATGGCCAGTAGTTTACTTGAAATTTTACAGGCGGCAGTTGAGGGCGAGTTGAAACGAGAAATGGTTGTTTGGAAAAAAGAAGCAGCCGTGGATGTAGTGATTGCATCAGGAGGATATCCTGGCAGCTATAAAACAGATATTCCAATAACAGGGCTTGATTCAGTTTCATCTGATGTGACGATTTTTCATGCTGGAACAAAAAAAATAAACGAGACATTTGTAACTTCCGGCGGGAGAGTTTTGAATGTAGTCGGACTGGGAAAAAACTTGAAAGAAGCAAGAGCAAAGGCATATGAAAGGATTGACAGCATTTTTTTCAATGATATGCATTTCAGGAGAGATATCGCGGATCTGGAGAAGCAAAATTGAATTTGTGATTGACAGTTTGGGTGAATAGAGGTATACTAATACATATATGAAGTTACTGATATCAAATTATAAGATAGGGAGAAGAGAAATGTTAGAAAAACAGGTCAAGGAAAAACTAAAACAGGACTTTGGAAGACACCCATCTGATACGGGCTCTCCTGAGGTTCAGATAGCTTTGCTCAGCAAGAGAATTGAAGCTCTCGGGGAACACTTTAAAAAATACCCGAAAGATTTCAATTCAAGGCGAGGACTGTTAAAGCTTATAGGTCGAAGAAGGCGATTGTTAAAGTACCTTCAGTCCAGAGATTTTGCCACTTACCAGGCTCTTATTGAGAAGCTGAATCTGAGAAAATAAGATGACAGAATCATTGAAAATAGAGCTTGGTGGTAAGACAATAAACATTGAAACAGGCTTGCTTGCAAAACAAGCAGCGAGTTCTGTGATGGTTAGTTGCGGCGAAACTGTGGTGCTTGTGGCGCTGACAACGAGTAAGAGTGCAGAGCCCAGGGATTTTTTTCCGCTAACCTGCGATTATCGAGAACAAACATCAGCGGCAGGTAAGATTCCCGGTGGTTTTTTTAAGAGAGAAGGCAGACCTTCAGAAAGAGAAATTCTAATCAGCCGTTTGATGGACAGGTCCGTGAGGCCTTTATTCCCCGAAGATTTTGTTGATGAGGTTCAACTGGTTTCCTTTGTTCTTTCTGCCGACCAGGAGAATGATCCTGATATACTTTCGGTTATCGGGGCTTCCTGTTCTCTGGCATTATCAGGACTGCCTTTCAATGGAGTGCTGGGTTGCGTGCGAATTGGAAGGATTGATGAAAAATTTGTTGTAAATCCATCCATTGCTGAACTTGAAAATAGCAGTTTAAATCTTGTACTTTCGGGCACTGATAGTTCAATTGTAATGTTAGAAGGATGGGCAAAAGAGATTTCAGAAGATGTTTTTATTGATGCAACAATGTTTGCTTACAATGCGATACAACCTGTTATTGAGGCAATAAAAAGCTGGAAAAAAGAGTGTTGTTATACTTCAGCGTTTATATCAGAACCTGAGATGGAGAAAGATATCGAGCTTTTTGTCAGGAAGAAAATGGAATCGATATGGGACTATCCAGAAAAAAAACAGAGAAACCAGTATTATGAAAAAATGCTCGAAGAAGTCAAGTTAAAATATGATCAGGAGAAACATTCAGAGGTTAATCGTATATTTAATAAGTGTCTTGAAAAGATTATAAGACAATTAATTCTTACTTCAGGCAAACGTTTTGATGGCAGAAAGGCTGAAGAAATAAGGCCTATCAGCTGCATGGTTGGTTTATTGCCAAGGACTCATGGTTCAGCACTTTTTACCCGTGGACAAACACAATGTCTTGCGTCAGTGACTCTTGGCACCAAGCATGATCAGCAGATCGTTGATGGACTTTTTGAAGAAACTTCAAAAAGATTCATGCTTCACTATAATTTCCCACCATTTTCAGTCGGAGAAACAGGGGCTTTCAGGGGTCCATCTCGCAGGGAAATCGGACACGGCTCGCTTGCTGAAAGATCTTTGCAATTTGTTATTCCTTCAGAGGAAGAGTTTCCTTACACAATAAGGATTGTGGCTAATATTCTTGAATCGAATGGGTCTTCCTCAATGGCTACTGTTTGTGCTTCAAGTTTAGCGTTGATGGATGGCGGAATTTCGCTTCCAAAGCATGTTGGAGGAGTGGCGTTAGGGATGATAAAGGAGGGCGAAAAATATATGTTGCTTACAGATATAGCAGGTGAGGAAGACCATATTGGAGACCTTGATCTGAAAATAGCTGGAACAAGTTCAGGTATAACGGCTTTTCAGATGGATGTTAAAACAACTGAATTTTCCATGCATATTTTGAAGGAGGCGGTTTTACAGAGCAAAAGAGCAAGGGACCATATTATTGAAATTATGAACAACACTTTGAATGCTCCGAGACCTGAAATTTCAAAGTACGCTCCCAGAATTATGACAATTAAAATTCCAGCTGATAAAATAGGCCTTGTTATAGGTGGAGGCGGTAAAACCATAAGAAAAATTATTGAAGAAACAGGGGCGGAAATTGATATTGATGATGATGGAATGATTTCAATTTACAGCACTGAACTTGATAAATGTATTGCCGCACTTGAGCGTATAAAATCGATAGTGGAGGAACCTGAGGTGGGAAAGATTTATGAAGGCGTTGTTACAAGGATTTTCCCTTTTGGAGCTATGGTTAAGTTCTTAAATGAGCAGGAAGGACTGGTGCATATATCAGAACTGGCGCCTTATCGGGTTAACAGAGTGGAAGATGTTGTAAACATCGGTGAAAATATTAAGGTAAAATTTGTGGGGTTTGACGAGCAGGGCAGGGCTAATTTAAGCCGCAAGCAGGCTCTCACAAGCGAAGAACTTGAAAAAGAAAAAAGAAAAATGCCACAAAATAATCGCCCGCCAAGAAGAGATTTTCGTCGTCAATCTTGAAAATAATTCACCTATTTTCAATTTCAGCAATTTTTTCCTTATAAATTTCCACTATTGCCGCTACCACCTGTTCTATTGTCATACTGGTTGTATCAACAACTATAGCTTCAGGATGCTTTATAAGAGGCGCAATGTCCCTTTTGCTATCCCTTTCGTCTCTTAATAGAATTTCACCTTTTATCTTTTCAATGTCAACTTCTATTCCCTGCGCTTTGAGCTGTAGATATCTTCTTTTTGCTCTTTCTTCAGGAGAAGCGTCAAGATAGATTTTTACTTCAGCGTCTGGAAAAACAACAGTTCCAATATCTCTTCCTTCCATAACAATATCGTGACTGTTTCGATATGAACGTTGAACTTTCCACAGAATCTCTCTGATTTCGGGTATCAAAGCAACAAAGTGGCTGTTGGCGCTTACCTGTTCTGTTCTTATTTGTTTTGACACATCTTCGCCGTCGAGAAAAATTTTGCAGCCGTTTTCTTCCTGTATCAATTCTATTACGCTTTTTTGAGACATCTCAATCAAAGGTTTTTTATTATCAAGGTCCAGTTTCAATCTTAAAGCTTTTAATGTGAGGGCACGATACATTGCTCCGGTATCAATGTATAAAAAACCAAGCTTTCTGGCAACAAGCACCGCTACTGTGCTTTTTCCTGCGCCTGCAGGACCGTCAATTGCGATTACGGAGTGTTTTTTCTTATGATTCAAGTATTTCTTTTTCCTTCGCAGAAGTTATCTTTTCAATTTCTTCCATGAATTTGTCTGTTATCTTTTGCAATTCTTCACTGGTTCTGAATGAATCATCTTCAGAGATTTTCTTTTCTTTTTCAAGCTTTTTCAACTCTTCCTTCATCTTTCTTCTTATTTCTCTTATTTCCACTTTTGCTTGCTCTTCAAGTTTTCTCAATACCTTTACAAGCTCTTTTCTCCTTTCTTCACTGAGCGGTGGTACAGGAATCTTTATGGTTGCTGAATCAGAAACAGGATTAAGCCCAAGATTGCTTGTTTGTATCGCTTTCACTATTTTTTCGGTCGTTGTCTTATCCCAGGGCTGAATAACAAGAGTTTGCGGATTCGGGATAGATATTGTCGCAACCTGATTTATTGGAAGTTTTGAACCGTAATATTCAACAAGGATTCCTTCAAGCAATGAAATTGAAGCGCGCCCGAGTCTTAAACTGTTTATTTCTTTTATGAAATTTTCTTCTACTTTTTTCATGTTTATCTCAACATCCTGAATTATTTTTTTAATCATGGCCCCCCCCTTTATTTAAATTGTAAAGTCTGGAGTTCTTGTCAGCAATGATTGTTTTTATACCCTTGCCATACACGATTTTTTTTAGATTGCCTTTTCTAAATAGATTAAAAACAATAATAGACAGTTTTTTATTCATGCATAGAGCAATGGCTGTGTTGTCCATAACTTTAAGACCCTTTGTCAAAATTTCATTATGGGTTAATGCTTCAAATCTTTTTGCATTTTTATTTTTTAATGGGTCGTCTGTATAAACCCCATCCACTTTGGTAGCTTTCAATATAACATCTGCGCCGATTTCTATTGCTTTCAGTGCTGCTGCTGTGTCAGTGGTGAAATATGGATTGCCTGTTCCGCCAGCGAATATTACTATCCTGCCTTTTTCAAGATGCCTTATAGCTCTTCTTCTGATATATGGCTCGCAGAACTGTCTCATTTCAAAAGCGCTCTGCACCCTGGTGACCGCGTTCATTTTTTCAAGACAGCTTTGAAGAGCAAGTCCATTGATAACAGTGGCAAGCATTCCTATATAGTCGCCGGTGATTTCATCAATCACTTTTTCGTCCCTTGTAATTCCGCGAAAAATATTTCCACCGCCAATGACCACTGCCAGCTGGCAGCCAAGCTCTGAAACTTCTTTAATTTCTTTCGCAATGGATATTAAAGCATCTGAATTGATTCCGAAATTTTCATCACCCAGAAGTGCTTCTCCTGAAAGCTTAAGCATAATTCTTCTAAATATCGCTTTATTCATGTCTTTATCCTCATAAAAAGGATTTCTCTTTTTCCTGATTTTTTCCCGGAAAGCAACCTCAGTATTTTCTTGTTCAAAGTAACTTTGTCTTCCTGAATCTCAATGTTAAGCATCTTCCAGATTTTTCTCGATGTTTCAGGCATGGTAGGGTAGATAAGCAATGAGATTAAACTTATTCCAGAAACACACTGCGCGATTGTTCTTTTTGCCGTTTCGGGTGATGAATTCCATGGTTTTTCGCTATCCAGCAATCTGTTGAGTTCAGATATCAACTTCCAGATTTCGGCAAGTGCTTCTGAAAAAGCCACATCGTTAATAAGCCTGTCAACATTTGCGATAACACTGTCAACAAGCTTCTCCATTTCTGCGCTGAGAAATCCGTCAGGTATGGTGCCTTCGAACAGTTTTTCGACAAGATTAAGAGTTCTGTTAACAAGGTTTCCCAGATCGTTTGCAAGATCGCTATTGAATCTTTTTATGAATTTTTCTTCCGAATATTCACCATCAAGTCCAAATGGAACCTCTTTCAAAAGAAAATATCTGAAGCCATCAACTCCGAAATTGTCTATAAGATAAACAGGGTCTATGACATTGCCTTTTGATTTTGACATCTTTTCTTTTCCAACAGTCCACCAGCCGTGAGCAAAGATTTTTCCTGGTAGTTCCAGTCCCAGCGCCATTAACATTGCAGGCCAGATAATCGCATGGAATCGAAGGATATCTTTTCCCAGCAATTGCACATCAGGTGGCCAGAACCTGTTTGTTCTGCCATCTGCATATTCTGCACCTGTTAGATAGTTTATCAATGCGTCAAACCACACATAAACTGAATACTTTTCAGGTGTTGGGGACTCTATGCCCCAGACAGGGCCCTGTCTGGTGACAGAAAGGTCGTTTAATCCCTGCAGGATGAAATTTCTTACTTCATCGAGTCTAAATGCGGGTTGAATTATCCCGGGATTTTTGTCAAGATATTCAATAAGGGGTTTTTCATATTTTGACAATCTGAAGAAATACGAATTTTCTTTAATTATTTTAACAGGTCTCCCACAATCCGGACACGAAGGATTGCTCTGATCTATTTTCGTTTTTGGTATGAAACATTCGCATGGAACGCAGTAATAACCAGAATACTGTCCCATGTATATGTCTCCATTATCCATCAGTTTTTTGAACACAGCACGCACTGTATCTTGATGTTGATTCTCAGTGGTTTGTATAAATCTTGTATATGAAATGTCCAATTTTTGCCACATTTTTTTATACTCTATTGCCATTTCATTCGTGAATTTTTCAACTGTTATTCCTTTTTTCTCTGCCGCTTGCGCTATCTTATCTCCGTGTTCGTCTGTTCCAGTAAGAAAGAAAACATCTTTTCCAACCATTCTATGATATCTTGATAGGCAATCAGCCGCAATTGTAGTGTAGCAATGTCCAATATGCGGCCGGGCATTGATGTAATAAATTGGGGTTGTGACATAAAATTTCATTCTGTATCCTCTTGGTTTTCATACAATTTGCTTTCGAATATCAAACAGCACATAAGTCTTCCACAAAGTCCTGATATTTTGCTCATGTCCAGCGGCAAACTTTGCGTCTTAACCAGTTTCATTGTTACAGGTTCAAAATCCTTTAAGAACCTGTGACAGCATATTTCCTGACCACATATGCCGTATCCTCCTTTTATTTTTGCTTCATCCCTGAGTCCGATCTGACGCATTTCAATTCTGCAATTAAATATGCTGGCAAGCTCTTTTACAAGTTTTCTAAAATCCACTCTTCCTGTAGCCCAGTAATAAAAAGTTATGACGGTTCTGTCAAAAGTGTATGTCACATCAATAAGCTTCATCGCAAGATTGATGCCTTTAATTTTTTCATTGCATATTCTGAAAGCGTCATTTTTAAGAAGTTCGTTTTCCCTTATTATGAGGATATCTTGCTCGTTTGCTTTTCTAAGAATTTTTCCAGTGATAATCTGCTTTGAGCTCTGTTGTTCCAGATGAACTTCACAGCAGACCTTCGCATGGTCCTGGGTGCCTTTAGCAAATTCAACTATTATGATATCCCCTGATTTTATATTAAGGTTATCCTCGCCTGAAACATAACAAGGTTTTTCTACCTTTCTTACCTGTATTTCAAAAACTTTTTCCATTTTTGTATTCCTGTATAGAACGTGCTTCGTCCTTGCTGCTGGCTGGCAATTTTTTACCTCTGTCAAGATAAACTTCCGCAAGTTCGTCTTTTCCAATTTTTCTGTAAAACATTCCGAGTTCAAGGTTGTAAAGCGCTTTTGTTGGATAGATTTCTATGACCTTGAGAAACTCTTTTTCGGCTTCCTCGTACTGTCCAGTTTCCATCAGCATCATTGCAAGAGTCCTGCGGTATTTTGGTGAAAATTTGTTTATTCCTACGGCTTTTTTGTAAGCCGTAACTGCTTTTTCAGCAAATCTATAATCTTTTGTTTCGCGGTAGATATGCCTGAATATTTCGCCCTGAATGAAAAGAGTTTCAGGTTCAGGAAATATTTTTGCTGTTTTTTCCAGAACCTGAATTGGATTTTCTCTGCTTTTACCAGTTTTAATGTTTTCTATGGATTTATTCACTTTCCAGATTTTAGTTTCTATAACAACCGCAGAAATAAGCAGAATTATGATACTTCCTGCGATCAGTTTTGTCAATCGTTTCGGTTTCTGTTTTTCCAGAGCCGGAACTGCTTCCACAATCCCCGCTAAAGCGAATATAATAACGCTTATGGCGGAATCTGCATAGTCAAAATCAACAAGAGAGTGAAGAAAAATTCCAAATAAACCGAACATAAATCCTGTTAGCAGGTAGTTTTCTGTCTCAAGAAAATTTTTTATATTTCTTCTGGCGAAGAAGAAGATAGTAATAGCAAATAGAATAAAACCCGCTAATCCAGTGGATACCAGTATTTCAACCACTATATTGTGGGCAAACTTTGCTTCCATAGCGCCGGGAACTTTGTATTGTAAGTAGAATTGCGAGAAATTTCCTGGACCTGTTCCAGTAAAAGGGTGATTCTTAATTATCTGTAAAGCAGCTGTCCAGTAATTGATTCTATCTGTTAGCGAGCTGATTTTCGGAATTATTTCAGTTTTTATGCCCGCGTACAGCAAAAATATCAATATAACAGATAGACCAATGCAAGAATGGATATAAAATTTTCGTGGCACAAGAAAGAACAGAAGCATTAAAAATGAAACTATCAGAAAACAAAACCATCCGCCCATTGATTCAGTCGCGGCAAGAACTGGTATCAGAATCGCAAGTGTTATAGCCCCTGTTAGTTGTAGCATTCTTTTTTTTCCACGCAGAATCGAGAAAAAGGCAACAGGGTAAAGCAACAGAAGGTATCCTGCGAATGTATTGGGATAAACAAATGTCGCAAAGATCCTGTTGCTTGCCATTCTATCAAGATATGTTTCCGACAGATTTCCCATCAATTCTTTTTGTTGCATGAACATCTGTCTCGTTTCTTCCAGACCCCAGAAATACTGATGTATTCCATAAAAAACTATGATGGCGAGAGCAAAAATCAGTGCCTGCGCAACAAGAGGGAAGTCATCCTGGTTGAAAATCGTCCTGAAAAGAACCCAGACTGAAAGCAAACTCAACATATATGTGAATTCTTTTAGAGTTTGATGCCATAACGGCCAGAAAGGAACAAGAAATAAACAAAATACTATAAATGCCAGGAAAGAAATCTGAGCAGATGAGAAATCTAATTTCTTGCGCAGTACAATAATACACAACACAAGCAGGCAGAAAAACACTGAGTTTGATACAAAATTAAATGCTGGACAGGAAAAACCATCATAGAATGGTCTCAAAAATAAAAAAAACAAAAGAATGGATTTTGCTGAAATAATAAACAAAGAACTCTTTCCTTTTTGGATTTTATTTTTCATTCTTCAAGCCAACAAGTGAGCAAAAATCTTTTCCTGTATCCTTCATGAATGTCAGAATATCCTCACATATCTTCTGTGGAAGGTTCGGATATATCACAGATAATGTTCCGGTGCCAATTGCAGATGCTCCAGCAAATACCATTTCCAGAGCTTTTCTGCCAGAATCTATTCCTCCGAGTCCTATAATCGGTATTGAAACCTTTCTATACAACTCAAAAACAGCCCTCAAAGTCATTGGGAATATCAATCTGCCTGAAACCCCGCCTTTATAAATTTTGCCACTATCCCAGTCATAGAATGCGCCTTTGAATGTATTTGTGGCGCATAGAATATCAGCGCCTGCCTTTTCAGCCGCAACGCCTATTTCACAAATGTCTGTTACATTTGGACTCAGTTTTGCAATCAAGGGTTTTTCAGTCAATCTTCGGATTTTTTCTATCGTCCTGAAAGTCAATTCATAGTCTTCTGAAATGGCTTTTAGCATTTCTATGTTGGGACATGAAAGATTTAATTCAAATGCCGAAATTTCTGTTATCGGAGTGAGAAATTCAACGCATTTTGCAATTTCATCAATATGTTTTCCTCCAATGCTTACAATCAATGGCTTGTCTATTTCAATCAATCTTTTCAATTTTTCTTCACAGAATCGTTTAACGCCGATGTTTTGAAGCCCTATGTTATTAATCAGACCATTTTCCAGTTCCCATATTCTTGGAGGGGGATTTCCTTCGCTTTCATTCCATGTAAGCGTTTTTGTGATTATAGCTCCAATAAATTTGTAGTCCATTATATCGACAAGTTCATCTCCGTATCCAAATGTGCCACTGGCAGGAAGCACAGGCGTATCCAGAGAAAGGTTTCCAATTTTAATTTTCAA
>JAMWBU010000001.1 GCA_023819255.1 Candidatus Omnitrophota bacterium | reverse complement strand
ACGCTGGGTTACAGGGCATCCGCAAAACAGGGATGTGCTCCTTCTTTTTTTGAAAAAGTTATCTGGAAGGAATTTTCTCAAATTTCATTCCGGCTGTTCTGACAGAAAAGAATTAGGAATTTTTTTCAATTCGCCAAATATAAAAGCATGTGTTTTTTTTACAGGCAGGCATCTTATTTTTTCATAAAGCATTAAACAGGGAAAAACTGTATCTGTTCCATACTTTTTGTTTATTGAATCCATAACCTTTAACATTATTTCTCTTTTTTCATTTCTGAATAAAGACATCTGATATCTTTTGTGAATTCCTGACAAACTCACTCCAACAAGCCTTATCTTTTCTGAAATTGGTTCAGCAAACATTATTGAACCTGCATTCCTGAAAATCGTCTGGTCATCATTAAACCAGAATGGATAGGTTTTTCTCTTTGTAAAAGATGAAAAATCGCTGTATCTTAAAGTTACGCACACCACATTTCCATAATAACCTTCTTCCCTCATTCGCATTCCAACCTGATGTGAAAGTCGACACAAAACACTTAATATTAGATTCATATCATCTGTATCCTGCATCAGGGTATATGAATGCCCGAATGATTTTGGTTCAGGTGATTGAACAGTAACTTTGGTTTCTCCTCTGCCATGACACAAATGCCAGATTTCTTCGCCTCTAATTCCAAATTTTTCTCTGAATAAACTTACTGGAAGTTTCCTAACCTGTCCACAAAATTCAATGCCCATCAAATTAAGATATTCTGTCATCCTTGGTCCTATTCCCGGAACATCCTTCACAGGTAAATTTTCCATAAATTGATAAATCTGGCTTTCATCCACTATCATAATTCCATCAGGTTTACATAAATCAGACGCGATTTTTGCGACTGTCTTATTGCAGGAAATGCCAATGGAACAGGTGAGAGATGTTTCCTGGTAAATCGCCTTTTTAATGGAAAGTGCTAAATGCCTCAAATTTTCATATGAAGCATTATCTAATTCCATTTCAAGGAATCCTTCATCTATTGAATAAAGTTCAACCATTTCTGTGAATCTTTGTAAAATGTGAAAAATTCTTCTTGAAGTATCAATATATCTTTCAGGATTTCCCCTTACAATTATTGCATGCGGACATAGATTTAATCCTTCAAATATGCTCATTCCTGATTTCACACCATATTTTTTTGCTTCGTATGAACATGCAGCAATCACAGAATCCCTTGCAGTGTTTCCTGAAACAAAAACAGGTTTTCCTTTTAATGAAGGATTAAGAGCTTGTTCAACTGATGCAAAAAATGCATCCATATCAACATGAATGATAACTTTCTTCATCTTCAACCTTCCATATGAATCCTGTCGAGTTTCCATTGAAGCTTAACTGGATTAAAATGAATTTCCATAATGCTTGTTCCACATAACACAGCAAAATGAAAAACAGGATAAATACCGGCTTTTGTGACCCACCGGTAAGTTATATTTTCCACAGGAATAACTCTATTATTCCAGAACAACGAAATAATTCTGATAGTGCCATTACCAATTATTACTTTAACCTTTATCGGTTCATCAACATCTGTCACCATTTTATAACTTCCTGAAAACTCCTGTTACCTTACCGAGTATAAAATTTTCTTTTATTTCAATGGATTTATAAGAAGGGTTTGCTGGAATGAGAAAAACCTTATTTTTTATTCGCCTGAAATACTTTACTGTGGCTTCCTCTTCAACAATAGCAGCGACAATATCGCCATTATTGATATCAACATTCTTTTTTACAATAACATAATCTCCATCATAAATATGGGCATCTTTCATACTATCGCCTTTAACTTTCAACGCAAAAACACCTTTCATTTCTTCTTGCGAAAATAAAAAACCTTCAGAAAAATCCTCTATAAGAACAGGTTTGCCGGCTGCAATCTTTCCCAGTACAGGAATTCCATAACCGGATGAGGAAAACTTTAATCTCAGAGCGCGGGCTTTACTTATCTCCTTACTCAAATAACCCTTGTTTATTAAACTCCTGAGATGGCATGTAACAGCATTTGGACTTCTGAAACCAAAAAAGATTCTGATATCTTCCATAGATGGACTGTATCCATTATTTTTTATAAACCTGTTGATAAATTCTAAAACTTCTGCCTGTCGAGATGTCAATCCTTTCATAACCTTTCCTTTTTAACTTATTATACTGTATTTTTATACAGTAGTAAAGACCTAAAAAAAGAACAATGTTTGAAAATATAGAAATTTATTTCTTAACCAATTCTTGCTCAAGGATTGCGCCGCAACGCTGATTGAAAAACTCAAAAATTTCTCTTGTCGCTTTTCTTGGTCCCCTGACAATTACTCTTGCGCTTTCTGTAGCAAGTCTTTCGCGAATATCAGGAATAGCCATCGCCATTTCAAGGGGGCTTTTTAAATCATACCTTTTTCTATTGAAGTATAAATCTATGTTTACCGAATATTTCGCAGCTATCTGGGTTACTGGCATCACAGGCCTCAAATGAAAATCCTCGATCCTGTATGGTGAAATAACAAAAGATATCGTTTCAAGCACATATTCATCAGGATCTGTGCCAAGAAATTTAAATATCTGTTCTGCAAGGTTTTTGCCTGATTTCGCAAAAGAAAAAACAGATGGCAGAATAAATAATTCAACACTTTTTTTGATATCGTTGAACCGAATATTTCTGATGCATAATTTATCTTCAGAAATCCTGGTCAACCGTTCTGTATGCCTTTCATAAAAGTGTATGAGGGAACGCGCCATCTCAAGCAGGTGCAGGTTGACTGATATATGTCCTCTTAAAGACACAAGGGCAGAAAATTCTTTAGCAATACTTGTGTTTCCAATGTATGTGTCATATGTTGACTGCAACCTGTGATAAGCTGATCTAAAATTTTCAAGTGTTTCTTCTGTAACATTTGCTTCCACATTGCGGTCATTCGCAAACATTTCAAGATCCTGTTCGAGATTAAGAAATTTTAAAAGAAAATTTATAAGACGGTCTCTGTCGCCCACATCCTGTTGCTCAAGATCTGAGGGAAGTGTCTTTCTGTAAGGAATTGAAAAACCAACAGATTCAGCCGGATGATACTCATCACCTACAACAATACCCAGAGATTTCCCTTCGGAAAGAATTTCATTACAAAAAATTTCAAGGGTGCTTTCCAGAAAATCAAGATTTTTTTTCAGACCTTCATTAAATTTTTTCCCTTCTCCAGGGCTGAGGTTAAGATGATATAAACTGTATCGAGTAAGAATATGAAGATTCTGAAAAATTGCCTGTGTGAACCATCTAACAGCAGCAGTCAATTCCCTGAAGTAATAAAAACTTTTGTTATTTGCTGCGCCATGGTCATCAAGAAAAGATTCAAGCTTATCGCTTTCTTTCGTAAAAGTGACAAAAAACTCCTTGCCACAGGAGGTTTTATGTTTAATAAAGTGTTTGACTATCTCAAAGAAGTTATAGGCGACTTCTTTTAGCTTTGGAATGAAAACCCTTTCTATTTCTTCTCTTGTCATTATCTCTTCAAGCGCTCTTGAAAATTTTTTTGGATTTTTCATATAAGGATTCCTTTATCTTCTTGCGCAGTTTAGATATCATCAACGATTATCGTGAATAATTTTACATCAAACCGGCACAATATGCAACAAAAAATAGGTAAACAGTTGTGTAAAAGATTATGTGGCTGACTCTCGGTGAGATAAAAAAAACAGGGGTATCAAAAACAAAACAGCCGCACTAACAATTACACCATAACATAAAGCGGCCTATTCTCCCGCTACGGCTCAGTTTGGCCACCGCTGACAATGCTGCGCTTGCTCGCATTGTCTTAACTTCGCTCCAGTTCGAATCCCTTCAAAGATGATTGCAATGCCGGGAGAGGGATTCGAGCGGGTTCGCCTTTCACTACGGCTCACCTCGGCCACCGCTGACAATGCTGCGCTTGCTCGCATTGTCTTAACTTCGCTCCAGTTCGAATCCCTTCAAAGATGATTGCAATGCCGGGAGAGGGATTCGAACCCACACGGGAATTACTTCCCAACGGATTTTAAGTCCGTAGCGTCTGCCATTCCGCCATCCCGGCCTATAGATTATTATAACCCATCTTTGAGAATTTGGAATCTTCGAAAGTAAATATGGGCGTGGAAAAAATTTTTATAGAACTAACTAATCAGATGGAATCAATTCAATATCACAAAGTTCTCGAGTAATATTTTTATTTCGTCTGCCGTCAGGGAAAAGTGTGCATTCAGAAATTTAAATTAATTGAATCTGGTGGAGGTAATCGGAGTCGAACCGACAACCTTCCGCGTGCAAGGCGGACGCTCTCCCATTGAGCTATACCCCCGTGAGAATATTATAACCTGAAAAATGTTTTCGGTAAATTTTTCATTTTTATGTAAAATTAGTTATAATAAGATGATTTCACAACAAAAACCGCTGATGAATATTCTTTTAATAAATCCTCACAGTGTCTATGGCGGCGCTGAAAAAATTGCCTGTTATCTTGCTTCCGCTTATAACAGAATGGGACACAAAGCCATTCTTACAGTATCACACGGATATTCAGAACACCAATTTATCACGCTGGTTCAACAACCAAAATCCACCCTCATAAACAGGATTTGCAGCAAATTAAACCAGTTTTATTCGAAAGAAAATTTTATAAAAAGAGTTCTAAGACAAATAGAACAACCAGGCGGAATAAAGAAAATTCTTACTGGAAGGGAACAATACAATTGCATTGATCTTGAATCATTTCTTGGTCTCTCTGGATTTACGCCAGACATTGTTCATTTTCACAACATCCGCGATAACTTACTCGGCCCAAAACTTATAAACTCTGCCGGAGTTCATTTCCCGGTCATAATCACTTTACATGATCTATGGCTTTTAACAGGGAAATGCATACAACCAGGAAGGTGTGATGGCTGGAAAAATCGGTGCAGAAATTGTCCTGAATCCTGGTTTCCGTTTTTTACCGTCAAAGATGGAATTAGAAAAAATCTGAAAGAAAAAATTCAAATCGTTTCAAAAACAAAACCTTATATTTGCGCACCCTCATTCTGGGCAATGGATGTAATAAAAAAGTCATACATTGGAAAAGTGGCAGCAGAAACGAGGGTAATACATAATGGAGTTAATCTTTCAGTATATAAACCAGGAGACAAGAAAAATGCCAGAGAAGAACTTAACCTGCCTGACAATAAATTTGTTCTGCTTTCATCTGCCAGAGATTTAAAAACAAACAGGTACAAGAATTTTAGAGCAATTAAGAAAATCTCGATAATTCTTGGAAACAGTCAGGTTGAAAAACAAATAATCTTTTTATGTCTCGGGGATAAAGGAAAAACAGAGTACTACAGAAATCTTGAAATGAGATTTATACCATTTATAACCAGCGAGAACATGATTGCAAATTTCTATAAAGCCTCTGACATCTATGTACACACCGCAGAATATGAAACGTGGGGCCTGGCTGTCACAGAAGCAATGGCATGCGGAATACCGGTTGTGGCTTTTCCCGGAGGCGCTGTCAGGGAACAGATAATCCATGGAAAAACAGGTTTTCTGGTAGAAGATAATCACCCGGAAAGCATGGCATATTATATAAGAACATTGCTTGAAAACAAAAAATTGCGCGAAAGTATGTCTGAAGCAGCGCGCAAACACGCGAGGGAAAACTTTGATATTGAGGATACTGCCTCAAAATACCTTGAATTTTACAAAGAAATTCTGGAGAAAAATGAACCGAATAGGCATTGATGCCCACGCAATTGGTTTACAGCACGGAGGAAATGAAAGATACGCGGAAGGGTTGCTCAAAGGCCTTTCAGAAATTGATACAAACCAGTTTAAATTCACTGTTTTCCTGAATGAGAAGGCCCGGGTTCCAGATTTTTTGAAGAATAATCCAGCATTTAAATTCAGAAGGGTCTCTTCAAACCCTGGAAAAAGATTCCTGTTTGATTTGCCGACAAATGTAAAAAAATCAGGGATTGACCTTTTACACACGCAGTATCACATACCTTTCTCAATAAATATCCCTTCAGTGATAACACTGCATGATGTTTCCTATCTTACACATCCAGAATTTTTCCCAATTTCCGAGAGATTGAAAATGAAGTTTATGATGCCGTATTCAATTAGAAAAGCAAAAAAAATTATAACTGTCTCTGAATTCTCAAAAAAAGAAATCCTTAAAATGTACAAGAACGTCGGAGAGAAAATTTGCGCAATCTATAATGGAATTTCTGATGATTTCAAACCGGCAAACAACGCAGAAATCCAACAAACTCTTGAAAAATATCAAATTCGCAAACCCTACATATTGACAGTTTCAAATTTGCAGCCAAGGAAAAACCTGAAAGGACTGATTGACTCTTTTTCCAGAATACAGAGAAAAAATTCAGAATTTTTTTGTTCTCTTGTGATTGTTGGGAAAAAACTCTGGCTTTATGATGACATATTTACCGAAGTGAGAAATTCAGAATTTAAAGAAAAAATCATTATTACAGGATATTTAGAAAACAGAGATCTCATTTCACTATACAGCGGAGCTGAAATGTTTGTCTATGTTTCTTTTTACGAAGGATTCGGATTTCCGCCGATTGAAGCAATGGCGTGCGGATGTCCGGTTATAACATCAAACACATCCTCACTTTCGGAAATAACCGGAGACGCCTCTATCAAAGTTAATCCTGAAAATTCAGAGGAAATAGCTTCAGCCATTGCCCGGCTTTACCAGAATAAGAAACTCAAAGAGAACCTTATAGAAAAAGGATTCATGCAGGCAAAAAAATTCTCATGGAAGGAATGCGCGAAAAAAACAATTGAGATATACAAAGAGGTTATTTCCCTGTTATAATTATAAAGATGAAAATCGCAATCATAGGAACCAGAGGCATTCCCCCGAGATACGGCGGTTTTGAAACATGCGCAGAAAAAATTGCATTGTATCTCGCGGAAAAAGGGCACAGGGTTTTTGTTACTTGCAGAAAATATTTGTACCCGGACAAACCTCGCCGATACAAAAATATTGAGCTTTCATATCCACTTTCCATTAAAGGCAAAGCCGCTGACACTTTTTCGCACACTTTTTTCAGTGTTTTCAGGGCGATTATATGGAATCCGGATGCAATATTGATGTTCAACGCAGCAAATAGTCCCCTGGCATCAATTGCAAGAATATTTAGAAAAAAAATAATCATAAATGTCGACGGTCTGGAATGGAAAAGAAAAAAGTGGGGATTTGCAGGAAAAACTTATTTCAGGTTTGCTTCGTTCTTTGCAACCGTTATCGCTGATTACGTGGTAGCAGATTCAATTGAAATTGCCAGATATTATCAATCACACTTTCAAAAAAATCCCACCTACATACCTTATGGGGCTGAAATTTTTTACTCCAAAAACCCTGAAATACTGAGTGATTTTGGCTTAAAACCGCAATGCTATTTTTTCACGGGTAGCCGTCTTGAACCTGAAAACAATCAGGATCTGATGATAAGAGAATATAATCGTTTAAATTCTGATATTCCGTTTGCGATTGCTGGCAACACCCAGAATAAATCAAGATATGTGAAAGAATTAAAATCAAAAGCAAAAAAGGGGGTAAAATTTATTGGAAACGTGTACAATGCACAGATGTATTCAGAATTGCAGGCAAATTCAATAGCTTACATTCACGGTAATGAAGTCGGCGGCACCAATCCTGCGCTTCTTTCCGCAATGGGTTGCGGATCGCTAATCATTGCGCTCGATGTCCCGTTCAACAGAGAAGTGCTTGGTGATTGTGGCCTGTATTTCACAAAGAAATACGGTTCACTTTCAGAGCTAATAAAGCAGATTTTAGAAAAGCCTGAAAAATACAGGCCTTTAGGTGAGAAAGCTCGTGAACGAGCGAGAAATCTTTATAGATGGGAAGATGTTGGGAAAAGATACGAAGAACTATTTCTCAGGTTTAAAAATGAAAAACAGAAAAGCGTTTATTTTTCTTGATTTCATCGCTGTAATAACCGGAATGCTGCTGGGATATGGACTGAGATTCTCCTTGACTGTATTTCCAAACAAAGGCATCGCGCCAATTGCGCCGTATCTACAAATATCGATATTTGCAGCACTTGTCTGGATAGCGATGTTGAGTATAAATCAAATTTACAGAAGCCAGACCTTCACTAATCCGTGTCTTGAATTAAGCAAAATAACACAGAGCAGTTTTTATTCATGTATCATAATCAGCGCAGTGACTTTTTTTTACAGGGGATTCTCTTATTCCAGAATTGCCATAATCATCGGAGTCGTCGTAAGTTTCTTGTTGCTTTCCCTTGTTCATATTTTAATGAGTTTTATTTTAAAAAATCAGCATACGCAATTTCTACTGATCGGAAACGAGAATGATTTCACCAGCCTTTCAAAAAGATTGAGAATTCACGGCGCAAATACTATCAAGTTTCTTAGCCCTGACGAACTGGCGCAAAATGACTGTTCTTTATTGAAAAAGAATACCTGCGTAATTATGTGCCTCGATAACAGGCAAAATTTAGAACAGATAGAAAAATTCTGCCACATAAATAACATTTGTTATTTCATATATCCAAAATCATCGCAGGTTTTTCTTAGCGGGGGAAGGGTAGAGGAAATCGATGGCATTCCGGTTATAACAACCCAGATTTTTCCCCTCGAGTTCTGGCATAATAGAATCATAAAAAGAATTTTTGACATCGTTTTTTCTATGATATTGTTGCTGATTTTTTTACCTGTTCTTATTCTTATTGCCGCGATTATTAAAATAAGCTCTGATGGTCCCGCGCTGTTTATTCAGAAAAGAATAGGGCTTAAGAATAAAGAATTTAAAATTTTCAAATTCAGGACAATGAAGCACGGCACGGAAACAGTTCTTCCTTATACACTTGAAAAAGATCCAAGAATAACAAGGATTGGAAAGTTCTTGCGAAAAACAAACATCGACGAATTGCCGCAATTGTTCAATGTTATAAAAGGCGAAATGAGCCTTGTGGGTCCAAGGCCTGTTTCAACAAAGGATAAAATATTTTTCTCGATACCTGGTTTTTATGAAAGGATGAAAATTCTTCCGGGAATGACAGGCTGGGCGCAGATACACGGGCTAAAAGGAGGCCAGATTGAGCCCGAAGAAAGATTCAGGTACGACCTTTATTATGCCGAAAACTGGAGCATATGGCTTGATTTTGCTATAATAATATTCACAGCATTTTTATTTTTCGGGAAAAACGGAAAAAAAATAACTCAATGAAAAGAAAAAAACATATTCCGCAAGAGAATATTCAGCCAGTTCAGGAAAAAAAGGAATTAGCGTTTCTCATCGTTTTTTCAATAATTTTCTTTGGAGTTGCGCCACTACTGAATTTCAAGCCAGCGTATGATTACACAATAATAAAGGATGTGCTTGGCGCACTATCCGTCGCAATTTTTGGTTTATTTCTGTATATAAGAAAAGAGGAAATACTTCTTCATAAAACAGGTTTCATAATTGCAACAGCATTCTTCGTCTGGATACTGATTGGTTGTTTCTATGCTCCAGTAAAATACGGTGCCGCGCAATCACTTGAAAATTATCTTCTGTACTATCTTCTATTCATAACAGGTATGCTGTGGAAATGGGAAAAACGCGACGCATTTATATGGGCAGCGGCGATGGTCATTGCTTCAATAACCGCATTTATCCAGTATCCAAAGACTCATTATCCAATTTCAACATTCGGCAATCCGAACTTCTTTGCCGGACATCTGTTGATGCCTGTATTTCTGTCTGCTTTCTTTTTTAAGAAGAAAATGCCAGTTATGGCTATTGCATATCTGGCAATAATGCTGACTGCTCTTTTTATAACGAAATCCAGAGCGTCTGTTTTTGCTTTTATCAGCGCTTGTTCTTTTGTATATTTTCTATTTTTGAAAAACCACAAAATCCCGTGGCTGAAATATATCGGTTTCTCAATTATTGCTCTTGCAACAATATTCTTATGGAACAAAATCCATGCACAGTTTGTTGAAGATATCAGGTTCTACATCTGGCGTGGCACATGGAACCTGATACAGGCAAAAATCGCAACTGGCTGGGGAACAGGAAATTTCATATTTTACTATCCATATTTCCGTTTCAGAGAATATTTCTTACGGCCTCAGGCAACTCCTATAACAAATCATCCTCACTGCCAGTATCTTGAATTATGGTCAGAAAATGGAATCATTGCGCTGGTAATTTTCGGAATACTCCTCGGGTTTGCGATTCACAACGGACTGAAAAAATCATCGAAATCTTCCTGTGAAGTATTCACCTTTGCGTCAGCAGGAATCATTGCCGTTCTTGTTGATAACATACTTTCGACAAATCTTACAAATGCCTCCACGGCAATGTATTTCTGGTTCCTGCTCGGGCTTTGCTTCAGCTGGAATGACAATTTCAAAGCGTTAGAAATTTCAGGTTCTTTGAAAAAAATGCTGGCAGTCGCAATTTTTGTATCAATGATTATGCTCGCCATATGGAAAATCTATTACAGACTTGTTCCCGAGGTTTATCTAAAATCTGGAATATCCGCGAGAGAAGCCAGTAATTTCACAGAAGCTATTGAAAATTATAAAAAAGTGTGTAAAATAAACGGAAATCATGTGGTCGCTTTTTACAAGATGGCTTTTGCTTATGGTCAACTTGGAGATTTGAAAAATGCTGAGGAAACTTATCTGAAGATCAACAATAATTTGTTTCCTCACTTTGCCAAAACAGATGCCAATCTTGGAACCCTTTATATGCAAATGCAGGATCTTGACAGGGCGAAGTTTTACTATAAAACAGCTTTATGGTTCAATCCATATGATATAGATGTATTACTCGGACTTGTTTCAATAAAACTTTATCACGAAAAGGATATTAAAGGAGCAAAGGAATATCTAAAAAAAGCAGCAGAAATAAATCCTGAACATCAGTATATTAAATACCTGTTGAATACAGTTCCAGAGTTAAAGGATATGTTTCCAGCAGAAAAAAAGAAAAATAAATAAAAAGGAGCAAAAAATGAAATGCGAAATCTGCGGAAAAGGACAAAGAACAGGCAACAATGTGAGCCATTCAAATGTTAAAACCAGGAGAACGTGGAAACCAAATATACAGAAATTACGTGTTGAATACAATGGCAGGGTAAGAAGAATTGCCGTATGCACACAGTGCTTAAAATCTGGAAAGGTAAAAAGGCCTCAAATCACTTTTGAATCAGAAGTAAGTTAATGCTGATTAATACCAATTCCCATTCAAAATTGAGGTTTTGAATAAATTATTGATCCCCGAAAAGATAGATTAAGCAGGATTTTGCCCCCAATCTTCTCTTCATAGGAAACTGAAGAAAATATAAAAATGCAGCAACGCCGCATAAATGAAATCAATCTGATATCAAAAAATCTCAGAATAATTCCTGATATTCAGCCAGACAACATAAAAATCGCCGGATTTTTGTAGCAAAGGCGTGTATGTTATCGATAGCGGGGCAGATGGCATTTTGAATCTTTTTGGGAAACGAGCCTCGAACAGTCTATCGCCCTGTTTAACCCACGCAATTGCCCTGTCCGCTTCATATCTTGTTATCTTCACACAATTAACAGGGAACGAAGTAAAAAACACAGGCGGATTACCGGGGCCAAATGGCTTCAGAAGCTCAAGAGCCCTCATAACCGGAACTGTTAAATCTTCAAGTTCTATTTTGATCATATCAGTCAATCGCATGTCCGAATAATTATACAATTTCAATCCTTTCCAGGCATTTTTAAGATCCTGCAAAAAACCACTTTTTATTTTGAAACCGACTGCATTCCTGTGACCTCCAAATGAAAGAAAAATATGTCTGCAGCTATCAAAAAACTCATACAGATCTGTTTTATCAAATCCGCGAGCAGAACCCTGTATCAGGTCTCCTTTTCTTATTGCCACAAGCGACGGAAGTTGAAATTTTTCGCTTATCCTTGCGGCAAAGGTACCCGAGAAGGAAACAGGAATCCCTTCAAAAATTAGAAATGGAGGATTTTCTACCTTTGCCCTTGCAATTGCGCCTGTCATTTTTCTCAACACATTTTGTTTCTCTTTCTCCAGATCTTCAATTTCTTTAAACACATCCTGCAAATTTTCATCGCCGCTGGCGGTTAAAATTTTTAGCGTCAGCTCCGGCTTCCCGAATCTGCCAGGAGTATTTAATTTTGGATTAAGATAGTGCGTCACCATTTCAATATCCCGGTATTTCTTTGGAATATAAAAATATTTTCTGAACTCCTCAATACCCGCAATACCGGTATATGCAAAACAATCCAGTCCAATCTTAACAATAATACGATTATCGCCAATCAACGGTCCATAATCACCAAGAGTTCCTATCGCCGCAAGCTCCACGCAGGGAAGAAATATTTCTTCCGGAAAAAAAGAAAGAAATTCTTTAAGAGCCTGAACAAATTTTAAGGCAATTCCGGATGCGGTTAAAAATTCAAAATCGCTGTCGCCTCTTCCAAGCGAGGGATTCACAACAGTTACATATTTTAAATCGCTCCGCACACAGCCTCTGTGGTGGTCAAAGATGATAAGCGGGAATTTGTGATTTTCACAGTATTCTATAAGTTGCGTGGATGTGGTGCCAGTATCAACTATCACAAGCAATTCGTATCCAGAATGTCTGATCGCATCGATGAAAGATGGTTCAATTTCATAATCCTCAAGTCGGTGCGTAAGTTTAATGTCAAACGAAACATTTAAACTTTCAAACAGCCGCGAAAAAATTGCAGCTCCAGCAACTCCGTCAACATCGCCATCGGCGTATAAAAATATCTTCTTTTTTGAATCTCTCGCGTTTTCAATAATTTCACACGCCCTGTCCATACCTGTTATAGAAAACGGGTCCGCAAGGCATGAAAGGTCAGGATTTAAAAACTCACAGATTTTTTCATCACCTTTTATTCCCCTCTGGCGCAAAATCTCAACAACCACAGGTGGAATAAAAGTGGCATCGTTGGTTTTCATGACCCAATCATTTTTTTTATTTCTTCTATCGAAAGCTCTGAGGGTCTTATACCCTCAAATTTGTTTTCACCAATCACAAGGGCGGGTATCTTTGTAAACCCCATAAGGGTAAAATCGGTCAAATTGTCAGGGTCATCTATATCAAAGTAGGAAAACTGAACATTAAAGTTTTCAAGTTTCTTTTTCCATCCCTGACATAAACCGCAATCCTGTTTTCCAAACAGATAAATTTTCTTTTCCATAAACGCTCCCTTTATGATTAAATTTTTTCTTCAACCAGCTGAAACCCTTTTATGTTTCCCGTTGATGTACTTCACTGAAATACCGGCTTCCTTCAACATGCTTTGCGCAAGTTCATCAGGATAACCCTCAAGAACCACAACCTTTTTTATACCTGCGTTTATAATCATTTTTGCACAAACCGAACATGGATGACAGGTAATATAAAGAATGCTATCTTTTATGCTAACACCGTGGTATGCAGCCTGAATGATGGCATTCTGTTCGGCATGGAGGCCCCTGCATAATTCGTGCCTTTCCCCTGAAGGTATTTTGAGTTGTTCTCTCAAACAACCGGTTTCATCGCAATGTCTTATTCCAGAAGGAGCTCCATTATACCCGGTCGCCAGTATCCTTTTTTCTTTCACCAGCGCAGCTCCAACTTTCCTGCGCAAACAGGTTGATCTCTCGCCTGCAAGCCAGGCAATCCCGATAAAATAGTCATCCCAGTCAGGTCTGTTAATTTTTTTCTTATTTTGCATATATCGGAAATTGTGAAGCAAATTTTTTAATTCGTTTCTTCAAAAAGTTCAATTCAGTGACATTATCCCTTTTTTCGATCGCTTCATTTATAAAGTCGAGAATTTTTGCGACTTCGCTTTTTCCCATTCCCCTTGTGGTAATAGCGGCTGTACCGACCCGAATTCCACTTGCGATATTCGGTGGATAAGGATCAAAAGGAATAGCGTTCCTGTTTACTGTGATGCCGACGCTTCCAAGAACTTTCTGAGATTCTTCGCCTGTAATATGCTTATTTCTCATATCGACAAGCATCAAATGATTATCGGTTCCCCCTGTAACAAGCCGATACCCTGTTTCTAAAAATCCGCGAGCCATAAATGAACAATTTTCAATAATATTTTTCTGATACAACCGAAATTCTCTGCTCATTGCCTCCTTGAAGGCAATCGCCTTTCCGGCGATAACATGCATAAGCGGTCCTCCCTGTATTCCCGGAAAAACTGCCCTGTCGATGCACTGCGCAAAACTCTCGCGGCATAAAATAAACCCGCCTCTTGGACCACGCAATGTCTTGTGGGTGGTGCCGGTAACAAATTCCGCAAATTCAACAGGAGATGGGTGCAATCCAGCCGCAACAAGGCCAGCGATATGAGCAATGTCAGCGCATAAATAAGCTCCAACGCTTGCGGCAATTTCTGAAAATCTTTTAAAGTCGATAATTCGAGGATAGGCGCTCGCCCCGCATATAATAAGTCTCGGTCCTGTTGATTGAGCAATCTTTAAAATTTCATCATAATCCAGTTGTTCAGTTTCCCTGTTGACTCCATAGTAAAAAGGTTTAAACACCATGCCAGAAAAGTTTATTTTTGTGCCGTGAGTAAGATGTCCACCTGCGGCAAGATCCATACCAAGAATAACATCTCCGGGTTTTAATACTGCAAGATAAACAGCCATATTCGCCTGGCTGCCAGCGTGCGGTTGAACATTTGCATGCTCTGCCCTGAACAGTTTTATAAGTCGCTCTATCGCCACGGTCTCAAGTTTATCGATATTCTCACACCCATCATAATATCTCTTTAATGGATATCCTTCTGCGTATTTGTTTGTGAGGATCGAACCTACGACAGACAGTATCTGTTTACTGACATAATTTTCAGATGCAATAAGATTTATTGTTTCCCTTTCTCTTCGCATTTCCTGACGTATTATATTTGAAATAACTTGATCAATTTTTCCTGACATTTTTTATGTCCTCTTCTCTGATAAACGAAAAATCTGCAAATTTCATAAAAATATCATTAAATTTTTTCAGCAGAGAAAGACGGTTAACTTTCAATTGCTCCTGCGGACACATAACAAGAACATTAGAAAAAAATTCATCCACAGGACTCTTCAATTCTGATATAACACCAAGAAACCCCGAATAATCGCCATTTTGAAGAGTTTCTTCAGCCATTTTTGAAAATCTATCATAATATTTGGCGAGAGCCACTTCGCCTGCTTCCCTTAAAAGGATCGAGTTGAATTCAGAAACAACAATTCCTTTTTCATTTGCCTGTTTTAAGATATTCGCGACCCTGGTAACAGGAACCAGAATAGCGTCGGCTTCTTTTGTTTCTATTATGAAATCCCTTATTGCGTTAAGTTTCTTTCGCGTTTTCACAAAATCCATCCTGTCAATTGAAATTACGCTTGTTCTAAGTCCCTTCGGAAATCCTTCGGTATCAAGATACGATTCAAATCTTTGAATTAAAAATTCAACAATATTTTTTTTCGAAAGAACAAGATCCTGTCCGGAAACACCATACGCATCCAGAATCTTTTCAACAATGCCAGCATAATCCAGTTCAATCCCTAATTTTAAAACCAGGGAAAAGAAACCACTGGCTGTCCTCCTTAATCCATATGGGTCCTCTGAACCTGAAACATCCACTCCTGCCGCGATGAAACCGCATATCAAATCAAGTCTGTCAATAATACCGAGAACAACAGCGCAATCGTTTTCAGGCAGGGGATCTGCGGAATACACCGGGTATTTGTATCGGGAAATCACTTCACAAACATCTTTGCTTTCTCCAGAATGGCGGGCATATATTGCTCCCATTGTACCGTGCAGGTCGGGAAACTCCCGTACCATTTCCGAAGCAAGGTCATGCTTGCATAATTCCGCAGCTCTCACAAGAATATTCTTGAAGATCGTATTAAATCCAAGTATGTCTGAAATCTCGCTGGAGAGCAATCTCAAACGTTCAACCCTTTTAGCCATAGTACCCCACCGCTGATGAAAAACGATTCTGTCAAGCTTCTTTTTCATTTCATCGAGAGTAATAGAAATGTCCGAATCAAAAAAGAATTGAGCATCAAGAATCCTTGTTCTTAACAGATTTTCATAGTTTATCCTGACAATTTCGCTTGAATTTCCATCGCAGACAACAAAAAACTGTTTCTCAAGGTGCCCATCGCGAAAAATTGGGACGCCATTTGCTTTTTCAATCAGAACCCTCAACACTTCTTCAGGAATAGTGTAGTCGACCGCAGGGAAATTGCACCTTATAACAGACGGGTATTCAATAAGATTAGCCAAATTTGCTGCCGCAGATTTCTCAAAAGATTCTCCATTTTTAATATTCTTTTCAAGAAGATTGAGAATAAATTTTTCTCTTAAATCTTCCCCGAGAACAACAAATGCCTTCTGAGTTTTGTCAAAATAATCTTTCCAGTCAGAAATTTTTATTTTTTGCGGACAAAGAAATCTGTGTCCGAATGTGTATCTGGAGCTTTTGATACCACCAAACTCAATATCAATCTTCTGTTTTCCATACAAAGCGAGAATCCAGCGAACAGGCCTGTAAAAAACATCTTTTGAATTATTCCATCTCATTCCCCTCGGGATCTCAATTTTTTTCATAACGGAAGCGAAAATTCCTGAAATAATAGAGGATACAGAAAAACCAGGGATTTTTTTTACTATGTAAACAACCTTCCTGCCATTTATATTTTTGACTTTGAGAGAAGAAATGCTAACACCATGAGCCCTGGCAAAACCAATTGCAGCGCGGGTTGGTTGCCCATTTTCATCAAAAGAGTTCTCAAAACCAGGTCCTGTTACCTCCTTCTGCCCGGCAGCCGACCTGGAAGGAAGGTCCCTGACAAAAATAACCAACCTCCTGTTTGTGAAAAAAAACATTATTTCTCCTGCAGCCAACCTGCGAGCGCTCAGCTCTTCGAGAAATAACAGCTTGAATCTTTCTATAAAATGTTTTCCTGCCCACACAGGCAGGTCCTCACATCCTATTTCAATTAAAAGGTGTTCTGTTTTCATTTAATATCCTGGAAAAATCTAAATTTTTTATGCAGCATTATAAATTATACATTTTTACCTTGATGTATGACAAGTAGATAACAAAAAAGCAAAGCAATACAAAGTGCGAAATCCAGGGAGAAATCTGCCAGGGAATAAGCTCGGCCTTTCCAAGCGAAATGCCTGCGGAATAAAGAACATAGATAACAAGCGTCAGAAAAATAGCTATAATAAAAATTTTAACCCTCGATAGATTCTTAATTGCGAAGAAAAATGGAATTATAATCATTGTTATGAATAGATTTAAGACAGAATAAGATATCTTTGAATAGAGAATTATCCAATCAAAACCAGACCTTATACCAAGTCGCTCGACGGATTTTAAAATAGATCTCAGCTTAAAAAACGGCTGCCGTTCAAGGGCAGAAAAAAAATATTCAATCAAAGCCAGAGGATCAAAGTTCACATCCAGATCCAGCGAGTCAAAATTTTTATGATTTACATCGTCATACGAAACATAACCTTCATAAAAAACCATCTTCCTTTCAAAAAATCGGACTCTCCTCGCCTGACAGCTGAAAAAAAGGTTATTTTTTTTCATTTTAAAAATAACATTTTCTCCAGATCCCCGCATCGTGCAATTTTCTACATATAAAAAAAACTCATCAGTTGTAAAGTGCAACGGAACAGAAGTCTTGCTTTCTTTCCGCTGTTGACCCGAATACGGAGGAAAATTTCCAGAAATAAATGAAAGTATGGAACACAAAAAACCAAAAAAAATAAAAATTATGAATATCTGAAGTTCAGAAATTCCGTGCAATTTGAAAACAAGAAACTGTCTGGACCTTTCCATTTCAGAAAACATAAAAAGAGCGCTCAAAATTGTGATAAATGGAAACAGCATCTGAAAGCTATCATAAAAATTTATAATCCACATCTTCCATGGAAAAACACCTGTATGCCGTGCGTCAATAAAACTCCAGAATGTCTGCACAAAAAGAAGCAGCAAGCAAATAGAAAAAAGCAAAAGCACAAAAAATCCCGACATGTTTCGAATTAAATACCTGCTTCTAAGTGACATTAGAAAACTTCCTTCTAATAAGCAATGTAACAGTAATAAACGAAAGCGGAGCGACTAAAAACATGGCGGTAATTCCAGTTTTATAAACAGCTGCCTCGCCAAAAAGAATGACAAAATACGAAGCCAGACCTATAGACAGACCTGCGCCAAGAATCTGTAAATATCCTGACGCTTTAATCCTGATTCCTGCATAAAACCCCAAAAACAAATAAAACACGGGAAAAGAGGTAAAAAATAGTTTTTTTATAATAACAAGCGCCGCATCCCTGGAGCTTATTGAAGAAAAACTCGCCCTGATCAATAAGGGAAGGCTCATTTCTTTGACCTTTCTGTATGGCTGGAAACCCGAAATTTTTCGGTATGGTAAATGGAAAATATAGGTTCCAAACGAAACTTTTAAGACTTCGCTTAATTTTTTTGTAGAATGAGTTTCAATGAAACCGTTTTTCAAAGAAAGATAAAGATATCCCTTTTTATCTGTAATAAGCGTCGCGCTTTCGGCAACAATCCTGCAAACCAGATTTGAACCCTCTCTATATGAAATACTGATTCTCATCAATTGTCTGTCTAAAACATCTGCCACATAAATGCTCAAACCAGGAAATTCTGTAATTAAAGACTTGCGCCTGAATATCTTAAAAGGTTCATCCAGACGAGCCTGATTGAGCAGCAATTTTTTTTTGAACATCGCAGATGGTGAAACAAAAAAGCATAACCAGAATTCAACAATCACAAAAAGCACTGCGAAAAAAGCAAAAAAATTAAAAATATGTTTTGCTGAAATTCCAGAGGTTAAAAATATCCAGTACTCTTTTTCCATATTCATCCGGGCAATTGTGCCAACCATAGCAGTAAGGAAAGCCAGAGAAAAAATGTCAGGAATGTTTTCCAGAAAAGAATAAATGAAAAATTTGCCAGCGGTTACAACCGTAAAAAAATGGTTTATAATTAAATCCATAAACCACATAAGGGGACTTATCATAAAAAGAAAGGGGAAAATAAGCAAAGCCATGACAAAAAAATTGCCAAACTCTTCAAAAAAATATCGCTTTTCTAATTTCATTTTTTTCAAGAGTTCCATATTATTTCATCATATCATAGACTTGTTTTTTCCAGAAAGATGCCCGGGATGTAAACGATATGTGGCCGTTGAAAAATATTGCTTATGCAAAGAATGTTTTACGCGCGTCATCCCCGCGCCATTAAAAGAAGAAAAAGTATTTTCCATCGCTATCTACGAAGGTCCGGTGAAGGAAGCAATACATACCCTTAAATACGGAAAAAGAAAATGGATTGCTTTATCTTTCGCTCGCTGGATGAATAATTTTATAAACGAACATCCAGAAATTGAATTTGATATGATAATTCCGGTTCCACTTCATCCTGTCAGGGAATTTTTAAGGTCATTTAACCAGAGCTGGCTGATGGCTCACGAACTTGGAAAAATACAAAAAAAACCTGCCGTTTATGACGTCGTTGTCAAACAAAAAAACAACCGTTCTCAAACAGATCTCAGTCCTGCTGAAAGAAAGGAAAATGTCAGGGATGCTTTCAAAGTAAAAAAGGCGTCTCTGGTCAGAAACAAAATCGTTCTCATAGTAGATGATGTTTACACAACTGGCGCCACAGTAGAAGAAGTGCAAAAAACGCTTAACCGTGCAGGAGCAAAAAAAAGTATTGTTCTTACAATTGCAAGGACATAAAAAATTTGAAAATCCTCTTATCGCAAAGTCTAATTTTTTGACCTTGTCAACGGATTGGGTTATCATATTTTAATCGTCGGGAGGAGATATGGAACTGACAGGAAAAACGCATAAGTTTGGGGATGACATTAATACCGATTACATCATATCAGGAAGATATAAATTCAAAACTCTTGATATGTCTGAACTCGCCCAACACATATTTGAAGACATCGACCCGGATTTTTCAAAAAAAATAGGTCCTGGCGATTTCATAGTGGCCGGCAATAATTTTGGCTGTGGCTCTTCAAGGGAACAGGCGGTTTTAGCATTGAAATATGCAAAAATCGGTGCAATAATTGCAAAAAGCTTCGCAAGAATATTTTTCAGAAACGGGATAAATGTCGGCCTTGTTCTTATAGAAGCAAATACAGATTCAATTTCACAGAATGATATATTGAGAATCGACCTTGCTGAAGGAAAAATCTTTAACGAAGCAAAAAAAGAGATAATACAGATCAGGCCTCTACCTGATTTTCTGCTCAAAATCATCAACGAAGGTGGAGTGGCCAACTATTTGAAAAAATACAGGGACTTTCAAATATGAAAAAACACAAAATAACATTGATCCCGGGCGATGGAATAGGTCCAGAAATAACAGAAGTTACGAAAAAATGCATAGAAGCGACAGAAGTAGATATAGAATGGGAAGAATGTGAAGCAGGTATACCTGCGATCGAAAAATACGGAGACCCATTACCACAAAGTACAATAGAGTCAATCAAAAGAAACAAAATCTGCTTGAAGGGTCCTATAACAACGCCTGTCGGAAGCGGATATAGAAGTATAAATGTTGCGCTGAGACAGATTTTCAATCTTTACGCGTGCGTAAGGCCCTTTAAGGTATATCAAGGAACCAGAACTTTATATCAGCAGATTGATCTTGTTATTATCAGGGAAAATATGGAAGATTTATATGCGGGAGTGGAATTTGAAATTGGAAAGTCAGAAACGCTCGAGGTCATTCAGAAAATAAACAGCATGCTGGGTAAGGAAATAAGACAGGACAGCGGCATCAGCATAAAACCAATTTCTATTTCTGGTTCTGAAAAAATTATCAGGTTTGCCTTTGAATATGCGCGCAAGAACAGTAGAAAAAAGGTGACGGCTGTTCACAAGGCAAACATAATGAAGTTCACGGATGGATTGTTTCTCGATGTCGCGAGAAAGATCGCAACAGAATATTCTGACATTGAATTCGAAGACAGGATCGTCGATAACATGGCTATGCAGCTTATTCAAAAACCTCAAAAGTATGATGTCCTTGCGTGTCCCAATCTATATGGGGACATTCTTTCAGATCTTTGCGCCGGGCTTGTCGGCGGACTCGGACTTTCTCCAGGAGTAAACTACGGCGACGATATCGCTATCTTTGAACCGACTCATGGAAGCGCTCCAAAATATGCGGGAAAAAACGTCGTCAATCCTTCTGCTCAAATACTGGCAGCAATATTGATGCTTCGCCATATTGACGAAATAGAATCTGCAAATCGACTTGAAAAAGCGCTGTCAAAGGTTATAAAAGAAGGTAAATACACAACATACGATTTCAAACCCGAAGGTGTGTCAGGAGCAAGCACAACCGAGATGGGTGAAGCAATCATAAGAGAAATAGGAGAGTAAATGGTTACTGTGGTCGTTGGAATGCAGTGGGGAGACGAAGGCAAAGGCAAAATCATTGACACGCTTGCAGAGGATCATGACATAGTCGCAAGATATCAGGGAGGAGCAAACGCAGGCCATACAGTTGTTTACAACAACAAAAAGTTTATATTTCATCTTGTGCCATCAGGACTTCTTCATAAAAATGTTACAGGAGTTCTTGGAAATGGCGTTGTTATTGATCCCGAATCCTTTTTTCAGGAACTAACAGATCTTGAAAATCAGGGCGTAAATTTCGCTGGACGTCTTCTGATAGCTGAAAACGCCCATCTAACACTTCACTACCACAAGATTCTCGATCAGATAGAAGATAAAAAAAGAGGAGATAAAAAGCTCGGTACAACGGGCAGGGGGATTGGCACTACCTATGCGGATAAATACGGACGGGTTGGCGTAAGGGTTTCTGACTTCCTGAACGAAGAAATGTTTATCAAAAAATTGCATATCGCCCTCGAATTAAAAAATTATCTCCTTCAGCAATACTACAAAGAAAATGTTATAAAAGCAGATCACCTGGCCAGCCAGTACAGTAAATATCGTAATAAATTGAAAGAACTTGCTTCAGATGTTTCCATTTATCTGAATAATGCACTGGACTGTGGAAAACGGGTGCTTGCAGAAGGAGCCCAGGGAACATTTCTTGACATCGATTTCGGGACTTATCCCTTTGTAACCGCATCCAACCCAATTTCGGGTGGCGTATGCACTGGACTCGGAATCAGCCCAAAAAGAATTGGAAAAATAATAGGCGTGGCAAAAGCATATACAACAAGAGTTGGCATGGGGCCATTCCCAACTGAAATTAAAGATGAACTGAACGAAAAACTGAGAACTATTGGGAATGAGTTTGGCGCAACAACAGGAAGGCCAAGAAGATGCGGGTGGTTTGACTCAATTATTGTCCAATACGCATCCAGATTGAATGGCATCGACGAACTTATAATAACAAAACTTGATGTATTATCAGGACTTAAAACTATAAAAATTGGCGTCAAATATTTTTATAATGGATCTGAAATTTATGCATATCCGCTTGACACCAGTGTTTTTGAAAATGTTGAAGTTCAGTACGAAGAAATGGAAGGCTGGAACGAAGACATAAGTGGCGCTTCGAAGTTTTCTGAGCTTCCCGATAAAGCAAAAAAATATATTGAAAGAATAGAAGAACTGGTTAAGGCAAAAATTACAGCGATTTCTGTGGGATCCTCAAGAGAACAAATAATAAAGCGTTAAATTTCTTGACACTGTCCTCATGTCATCTTATAATGAATTGAATAAACTGAGTCCACGATAACAATTATCACAACGTAAGCAGGAACACAAATGACAGGAGCAAAAGCGATCGTTGAGTGTTTAAAAAAAGAGAATGTTGAAGTCATATTTGGATATCCAGGAGGAGTTGTACTTCCCCTTTGCGACGCCCTTTATGACAGCGGAATAAAGTTCATATTAACCCGACACGAACAGGCAGCAGCTCATGCGGCAGATGGCTATGCAAGATCGTCAGGAAAGGTTGGGGTTTGTTTAGCCACATCTGGACCTGGATCTACAAATCTTGTCACCGGTATTGCTACAGCGTATATGGATTCAATCCCAATTGTGGCAATTACCGGACAGGTTGCAACAAACCTGATTGGAAACGACGCGTTCCAGGAAGTAGACACAACCGGAATTACAAGACCTATAACAAAGCATAATTATCTGATAAAAAACATCGATGAACTCCCCACGACATTCAAAGAAGCTTTCTATATTGCAAGAACAGGAAAACCCGGCCCTGTGCTTATAGATATTCCTGTTGACGTGCAAAGGGCTGAAATCGAATTTCATTATCCTGAAAAGATTGAAATAAGAAGCTATAAACCTGTATTTAACGGCCATCCTTTGCAAATAGAAAAGGCGCTTTCTTTGATCAGCACTTCAAAAAAACCACTTATTCTGGCTGGTGGCGGAGTTATAAGCGCCAATGCATCAAAAGAACTTAGAATGTTTGTTGAAAAAACACAAATACCTGTTGCGCTCACAATGATGGGTCTGGGAAGTTTTCCTACTGAACACAAACTGCATCTCGGAATGGTGGGAATGCATGGAACAGTATATGGCAACAACGCAATAATGGAAACAGATGTTTTGATTGCAGCCGGATGTAGATTCGACGATAGAATCACAGGAAAAATTAGCGCATTTGCTCCAAAAGCGAAAATCATCCACATCGACATAGATCCCGCGTCGATAGGAAAAAACGTGCCTGTTAATGTTCCGATCGTAGGAGATGTCAAAATTGTCCTTGAACAATTTGTCAATAACGCTCCAGAGATAAATATAATAGAATGGCTTGAAAAAATCAGTGAATGGAAACAGAAATATCCGCTCACCTATAAAAACACTGATGGTCTGAAACCACAGTTTGTTATTGAAACTATTTCAGAATTGACCGGAGGCGATGCGATAATCACGACAGAGGTCGGACAGAACCAGATGTGGACCGCGCAGTATTACAAATTCAAAAATCCAAGAACATTCATCTCTTCTGGCGGGCTTGGAACAATGGGCTTTGGATTCCCCGCCGCGATTGGTGCCCAGGTTGCTAATAAGGATAAAGTTGTAATTGACATTGCCGGCGATGGAAGCATTCAGATGAATATTCAGGAATTAAGCACAGCCGTAGCGGAAAAAATTCCTGTGAAAGTCATTATTCTCAATAACGGTTGTCTCGGAATGGTAAGACAGTGGCAGGAACTTTTTTACAAAAAGAGATATGCTTTTACTTGCTTGAAGGGAAAACAACCTGATTTTGTAAAGGTCGCAGAAGCTTATGGAGCGGTTGGATACAGGGTCATAAAAAAGGAAGATTTGAAAAAAACACTCGTAAAAGCATTTTCTCATAAAGAAGGTCCTGTCTTTGTGGATTGCATCGTGGAACCAGAAGAAAATGTGTTTCCTATGGTGCCGGCCGGCGCGAGCTTGAAGGAAATGATAGGAGGTCTTGCATAATATGGCAACAAAAGATTCTCATATTATTTCAGTAACTGTCGAGAATAAATCAGGAGTGCTTGCGCGGATTGCAGGATTGTTCTCTGCACGTGGATATAATATTGACAGCCTTGCAGTAGCAGAGACAGAAGACCCAACGGTCTCCAGAATGTCAATTGTGGTCAGCGGCGATGAAAAAATCCTCGAGCAGATCTATAAACAGCTTAACAAACTTATTGATGTTATTAAGGTTCAAGACCTGACAGCAGAAGACCACATAGAAAGAGAACTGGTTCTTTTAAAAGTGAGCACGGCCAGCAGCAGCGTGAGAAACGAAATAGTACAGATGGTTAATATCTTCAGAGCAAAAATTGTTGATGTATCCAGGAAAAGTTTAACAATAGAACTTGTTGGAAGCAGGGCTAAAGTCGACGCAATGATAGATCTGATGAAAACCTTTGGAATAAAAGAAATAACAAGAACAGGCAGAATCGCTATTTGCAGGGATAACAATAAAGAAAAGTAACCTTTAACCGTGATTAATAGGAGGGCAAAAATGGCACAGATCTACTATGATAGCGATGCGGATTTGAGTATTCTGGAGGGCAAAACTGTTGGTATCATCGGATATGGAAGTCAGGGCAGGGCGCACGCGCTGAACCTTCGAGATACTGGATTAAATGTAATAGTGGCTGAATTGAAAGGAACAAACAACTGGGTCATTGCGGAAAAAGATGGTTTCAAACCGCTTGATACAGCGAACCTTGTAAAAAAAGCGGATGTTATGATGATGCTGACACAGGATAATCTTCAGCCAGTCGTTTATGAAAACGACATTAAACCAAACATCAAAGAAGGAAAAGCGCTCGGATTTGCGCATGGTTTTTCCATTGTCTACAGTCAAATAAAACCGCCTTCATCCATTGATATTTTTATGGTCGCTCCTAAAGGACCTGGAGATCTTGTAAGAACCCAGTTTACAGAAGGCAAGGGCGTACCATGTCTTGTCGCAGTGGAACAAAATCCTTCAGGAAATGGGCTAAAAATCGCCCTTGCTTACGCAAAGGCGCTTGGCGGAACAAGATGCGGAGTCGTAGAAACAACATTTCAGGAAGAAACAGAAACCGATCTCTTCGGAGAACAGGTTGTGCTTTGCGGCGGAGTTACAGAACTTATCAAAGCATCTTTTGAAACACTTGTTGAGGCTGGCTATCAACCGGAAATTGCATATTATGAAACCTGTCATGAATTAAAACTGATTGTTGATCTTATCATTGAAAGAGGTATTCAGGGAATGAGAAATGTAATCAGCGACACTGCCGAATATGGAGACATGACAAGGGGACCAAGAGTCATCAACGAATCAGTGCGCAAGGAAATGAAAAAGATACTCACAGAGGTTCAGGAAGGAACATTTGCAAGAGAATGGATACTTGAAAATAGGGTCGGAAGACCTGTGTTCAATGCGCTGGCGAAAAAAGCGGAAAAACATCTGATTGAGGAGGTCGGTGCAAAAATGAGAAACATGATGCCCTGGTTAAAGAAAAAATAGTATCCAGAAAATCTTTTTCCTGTTTTTCCGACAGGAGGAAAAATGAAAGAATTGCTTTTTATGCCAACAAAAGAAATTATGAGTAAGCTGGGCACAATCATTTCAAAACTCGTTTTCGGATTGCTGGTTTTCATCGTCGGATGGATAATAGCAAAGGTCTTTAAAATTCTGGCCACAAAATTCCTGAAGGTTATCAAGGTCGATAAACTTGTTGAAGATTCCGGTTTCAGAGAAATACTTTTGAGAGGTCAAATCACAAAGGAACCATCGGAATTGCTGGCAGGCGTTATATACTGGCTTCTTTTAATAGTTGTGCTGTTCCTTTCCATCAGTGTCGCAGGAGTACCCATTCCTTCTGAAGTAATAGAAAATCTGCTTTCGTTCATACCAAAAATAATAATAGGGCTTATTCTTTTTATCGCCGCTGTCATGGTCGGAAATATTGTTGAAGGTGTTGTGAATACAGCAGCGGGAAATGCGGGCATCCAGCAATCTCAAATATTCGGAAAAACAGCAAAAGTCGTAATAATCGTATTCGGGGTTGTGCTGGCGCTGGAAGAAATGGGCATAGGAGGAAATTTTGTAACTTCTGTTTTTAACATAATTCTTGCAAGTGGAGCACTTGCATTTGCGCTTGCTTTCGGACTTGGAGCGAAAGATCTGGTCAAAAATTGGCTTGAACAATTTCTTACAAAAAAATCATGAGGATTTTTGCCGCCATAAAGATTGATAATGAACTGATTAACGAGATATCAAACCTTCTTAAAGCAATTGAGAAATATAAAGATAAGATAAAAACTGTTTCTTCACGAAATCTACATTTGACCATCAGATTTCTGGGCGAAGTTAGCGATGAATTGTATCCTGTTTTTTCAAATAAACTTGCCGAGGCATATTCCTTTTTTTATCCTTTTGTTATCAATTTGCGTGGTGTAGGATTCTTCCCTGACAAAAACCGACCCAGGGTTATATGGGTCGGGGTCGAAGAAAATCCTATACTGAAAAAAATATATTTTGTTGCAGAAAAAGCCGCAAGGGACATAGGTTTGGAACCAGAAAACAAATTTCAAGGACATATTACCGCTGGCAGAGTCAAATCAGTCATATCAACCGACGCAGTAAAAAATATAGAAGAAAATTTCGGGAACCGCTTCTGGGGAATGATGACGGTTAAAGAAATCACGATATTCAAATCAATACTTCGTCCAGAAGGCCCTGAATATAAAGAATTGGTAAATATTCCAATAGGGGGAAAACAAAATGGATAAGGACAAAGCATTATCAATGGCGATAGAACAAATTGAGAAAAATTTCGGCAAGGGTTCCATAATGAAGCTCGGAGAAAAAACACGGCTTGCAGTCGATGCAATCCCGACTGGCGCCATATCACTTGATGTGGCGCTTGGCGTGGGTGGAATTCCACGGGGCAGAATAACCGAGATATTTGGACAGGAATCTTCCGGAAAAACGACCCTGGCTCTTCAGGTAATCGCAGAAGCCCAGAAAAATGGTGGACAGGCCGCATTTATCGACGCAGAACATGCTTTGAATCCTCAATATGCCCAGAAACTTGGAGTAAATCTTGACGAATTATTGATAAGTCAGCCGGATACCGGAGAACAGGCTCTGGAAATTGCGGAATCGCTGATACGAAGCAACGCGATCGATGTTGTTGTTATCGATTCAGTCGCTGCATTAGTCCCGAGGGCAGAACTTGAAGGGGAAATGGGCGACTCTGTTATGGGACTGCAGGCAAGGTTGATGTCTCAGGCGCTTAGAAAATTGACAGGATACATCAGCAAATCACAAACCGCTGCGATTTTTATCAATCAGGTTAGGGAAAAGATCGGTGTATTCTTTGGAAATCCTGAAACCACGCCTGGAGGCAGGGCATTGAAATTCTACTCATCAGTCAGATTGGAGGTTAGAAGAATAGAAAATCTAAAAACATCTCAGGGTGAAATGTTCGGAATCAGAATAAGAACAAGGATCGTCAAGAACAAAGTGGCTCCCCCTTTCAAAGAAGCTGAAATTGACATTCTTTTTGACTCGGGAGTATCAAAAGAAGGCTCTGCCATAGATGCTGGTCTGGCTCTCTCCATTATCGAAAAAAAAGGAACTCATTTTTATTTTGGCGAAAAATCCATTGGACATGGCAGAGAAAGTGCCATCAAATTTTTGAAAGATAATCCGGATGTCCTTAATCAGATACTCAAAAATATAAGGCAGAAAACCGGTCTTGAAAAACCAGGTGAACAACCGAAAGAAAAAGAAAAAACAAAATAACAGGGAGGAAAATATGTCCAAAAAAAATATAAATGTTGGTTTGATAGGCTATAAATTCATGGGAAAAGCGCATTCGCACGCATACAGGGATGTTTCCTTATTTTTTGATCTGCCACTCTGTCCTGTAATGAAAGTCATATGCGGCAGACACGATGTTCCTCTGGCAGCGGCGCAGGAACAATTTGGCTGGCAGGAAAGGACGACTGACTGGAAGAAGATCGTAAATAGAGATGACAGTGACATTGTTGATATTACAACTCCGCCAGATAAACATAAAGACATTGCTGTTGCTTGCGCAAAAGCAGGAAAATTTGTGTTCTGTGAAAAACCTCTTGCGAGTTCATTGAAAGATGGTTATGAAATGCTTGAAGCAGTTGAAAAATATGGTGTCAAACACGCGATATGCTTCAACTACAGAAAATTGCCAGCGGTTGGGCTCGCTAAGAAATTAATAGATGAAGGAAAAATAGGAAGGATTTATCATGTGAGAGCTGTATATTTACAGGACTGGATACTTGACCCTGAATTTCCACTTGTGTGGCGGCTGAAAAAGAAAATAGCAGGTTCTGGCGCTCATGGAGATCTAAACGCTCACCTGATAGATATGACAAGGTATCTCGTGGGCGAATTTTCCGAAGTGGTGGGCGCAAGTGAGACGTTTATTAAAGAAAGACCTCTTCTGGTGGAAAAGAATGACCTCAATACGGGACTGGTTGTAACAGAAAAGTCAAGTAAAAAAGGAAAGGTGGATGTTGACGATGCGACAGTTTTTCTTGCGCGTTTCAAAAATGGCGCCCTGGGTTCTTTTGAAGCAACAAGATTTGCACCCGGAAGAAAAAATGCTCAGAGATGGGAAATCAATGGAAGCAAAGGAAGTATTGTATTCAACCTTGAAAGATTGAATGAGCTTGAATATTATTCAGTTGATGACCCCGCCTGTGTTCAAGGCTTCCGTACAATCATGGCAACCGATTCCTCGCATCCCTACGCAGCAAACTGGTGGCCGGCTGGACATATTATTGGATATGGAGATTCATTTGTCAACATGGTTGCGGACATTTTAAATTGTATTGTAAAAAACAAGATGCCATCTCCAAATTTTGCTGATGGAGTAAAGTGTCAGGAAGTTCTTGAAGCGGTAGAACAATCTTTGAAACAGGGCAAATGGGTTAAGGTTAAATCAAGAATCTAAACCCATCTGAAGGTTTTGTCATCTAAAGATTTAGAAAAACAACAGGGAGGTTTTTATGCCAGAAAGAAAGCTATTTACCTTAGGAGTAATTGGAGGAATCATCGGTGGATGTCTTGCCTTTGGCGCAATATATGCCATGACAAAACAAAATGCGTCTGTTTATCCTTCCAGCAAACCAGTGCAGGTTGTCGACTCTTCTGGAGCATATGCCCTTCAAAACGCCTTTGTGCAAGTAGCAAAACTGGTAAAACCTGCGGTTGTAATGATTACTACTGAGAAAATTGTCACTTATAGATACTGGAATCCTTTCGGAGATGATTTTTTTGATAGGTTTTTTGAGGACTTCGGCATGCCGAAATTCAGACAGCAGCAACCCAAAACCTACAAGAAAAAACAGGAGGGTCTTGGTTCTGGATTCATTGTCGATCAGGAAGGATACATTCTAACTAACAACCATGTAATTCAGGGGGTCGACAAAATCCTTGTAAAAATGATGGATTCAGAAAAAAAATATGAAGCAAAGGTCATAGGCACTGATCCAAGAACTGATCTTGCTCTCATAAAAATTGACGCAGGCAGACAATTACCAATAGTTGCCCTCGGTGACTCAGACAGCATTGAAATAGGCGAGTGGGCAATTGCCATCGGAAACCCTATGGGACTTGAAGAAACAGTCACAATAGGGGTTATCAGCGCAAAAGGCAGAAGCGTCCTCGGAACAAGTCCGTATGAAGATTTTATCCAGACAGACGCTGCTATAAATCCAGGAAATTCCGGCGGACCCCTTGTTAATATAAAGGGTGAAGTAATCGGCATCAATACAGCAATTATCGCGCCTTATATGGCTCAAAATATCGGATTCGCAATTCCCATAAATATAGCGAAAAAGGTTTTCAAAGAGCTTAAATCAACAGGAAAGGTCACAAGGGGATTCCTTGGGGTATACCTTCAACCACTCACAGAAGAATTGGCGGCATCTTTTGGATTGAAGGAAACAAAAGGAGCTCTTGTTTCCAGCGTAATGCCGGATACACCAGCAGAAAAGGCAGGATTGGAAGAAGGCGACATAATTGTTGATTTCAACAATAAACCCGTTTCAGATGTAAAAGACCTGCAACAAAAAGTTGCTGATGCGAGGGTTGGGGATACGGTGACTCTCGGGGTATGGAGAAACAAGAAGAAAATAACACTGACGATAAAGATAGCGGAAAGACCGCAGGAAGAAGCAATCGCCCAGAAAAGCGAAAAAGAGCAACTCGAACAATACTGGAGAGGATTAAAAGTGAAAGATATAACAGAAGATATTAGAAAAAGGCTCAATATCAGATCTGGCATAAAAGGCGTCATTGTTACAGATGTTGATCCGGGTTCCCCTGCTGATCAATGCGAAATCACACCTGGAACCATAATAAGAAAAATAGATAATACAACAATCTCAGGATTGAAGGATTTCCAGTCCTTAACGAGCAAGATAGATAAAAAATCTTCTGTAACGCTTTGGATACAACAGGAAGACAATAATCGCTTCTGCGTTCTCAAAGGCGAACAATAAGATTTGAAAAAGGTCTTATGCTATTAAAGATTCAAGTTTAAGGCACTTCAAATCTAATCTTTGAATCTTTTTTTAAGGCACCTATTAATAAATGGGAGAAGAAACAAAGAAGGCTATAAAATATGCTCTGAAACTCTTGAATATTTCCGAAATATCTGAATTAAAAATCAAACAGTTTCTTGAAAAACAAGGATATGATGAATCAGAAATAAAAGAGACGATAAAATATCTAAAAACACGAAATTTCGTAAATGATGCTCGCCTTGCTGATCTTATTGTAGAAAAGTGCATAAGAAAAAAAAAGGGTATCAACTATATCCGTGATATTCTTGCCAGTAAAGGCATTCCTGAAAACATAATATCCGAAACACTTGCCAGGATGTATCCAGACAGGTTAGAATATATGGTGGCAAGGGAACTTTTTCTTTCATCAAAAAAGCCCTTAAAAAAAACTCTGTACTGGCTTGCGTCAAGAGGTTTTAGCGAAACAACATTAGAAAAACTGAGAGAGGAAGCAGGTGAACAGTAAGGAAATAAGAAAGAGATATCTTGAGTTTTTTGAAAAAAAGGATCACACTGTTGTTCCAGGCAGCGCTCTTATACCTTTAGAAGACCCGAGCCTTCTTTTTACAAGCGCAGGAATGGTTCAATTCAAAAAATTCTGGGCAACAGAAATACCTTTGCCATTTACAAGAGCAACATCCTGTCAGAAATGTCTTAGAGCAGGAGGAAAGGACAGCGACCTTGAAAAAATCGGACTCAGCGGAAGGCATCATACCTTTTTTGAAATGCTTGGAAATTTTTCATTTGGCGATTACTTCAAAGAAGAAGCAATTCAGTGGGCATGGGAATTCGTGACAGAAAATCTTAAAATCAGCAAGGAAAAACTATGGGTCTCCTATTATTCAGAGGATGACGAAACATTGAAAATATGGAAGCAACTTATTCCGGAAACCAGGATAGTGCCACTTGGAAAAAAGGATAATTTCTGGGGTCCTGCAGGCGATACCGGACCATGCGGACCCTGCACCGAAATATACATAGACTTTGGAATTGATCCATCCTGCGAAAACAATAACTGCAAGCCTGGTTGCGATTGCAATCGTTTTCTTGAATTCTGGAACCTTGTTTTTCCACAGTACAATCAACAGGCAGATGGCAGCCTTCAGCCATTGAAAAGAAGAGGCGTTGACACAGGAATGGGTCTTGAAAGAATCGCGCGAATTATGCAGGGCACAAATTCAAATTATGAAACTGACCTTTTTATTCCTTTAATAATGGAACTTGAGAAAATTTCTGGGCTGAAATATGATGAGAAAACAGTCAGAGAATTCAGGATAATTGCTGACCATATACGCGCCACGGCTTTTCTCATCTCCGATGGCGTATATCCGGACAATGAGGGCAGGGGTTATGTCTTGAAAAGAATAATAAGAAGGGCATATTTTCAGGGCACAAGAATTGGGCTGAAAGAGCCTTTCCTAACACATATGATTGAGCCATTGGCTTCAACATTTGAAGGTGTATATCAAGAAATAGGGAAAAATATCGATGAGATAAAAAATGTGATATACGAAGAAGAAAGAAAATTTTCCGAATTGCTATATTCAGCCAGAAATATTTTTAAATCAGAAACATCAAAATTATCAGACGATACGATACCTGGAGAGATTCTTTTCAGATGGTACGATACATATGGAATCCCGAAAGATTTAATATCTGATCTTGCCGAAGACAGTAGTCTTAAACCAGACTGGCACATTTTTGAACAATATCTTAAAAAACAGCAGGAAAAATCACGACAAAATTCAATCTTTGAACAAAAAAGAAAGGTTGTGTTTGATTGTGAACAAATTAATGAAACAACCTTTACAGGATATCAGACATCAGAAGATAAATGCAGGGTTATTGCTTTCTATTATCTTCCTGATAAAGATCTGTGGGAACTGGTGCTTGAAAGTTCACCCTTTTATCCTGAGAAAGGCGGACAGGTTGGAGATAAAGGTATCATTAAAGGAAAAAAATGGGTCTTTGAAGTGCTCGATTCTCAAACAGACGAACGCGGCATAATCTTTCATATCGGAAAATTTGCATCCGGAGGCCAAGAGAATGTCCATAAAATGGAAGAAGTTATTGCGACAGTTTCTCGCCAGCACAGAACGGATGTATCCGCAAACCACACAGCAACGCATCTGCTACATTACTGTTTGAGAAAATTTTCAAATAATCATGCTAAACAAGCAGGTTCATATGTGGGCGCCGATAAATTGAGGTTTGACTTTATATATTCTGAACCCTTCAATCAGGAAATTGTCGATAAACTTGAAACAGATGTTAACAGAATGATATTTGAAAATCATCCTGTGAAAATAGAAGAAATGGATTATCAAAAGGCATTAAGAGATGGAGCAATCGCATTATTCACCGAAAAATACGGAAACCAGGTAAGGGTCGTAAGAACAGGGAATTTTCACGCTGAACTATGCGGGGGAATCCATGTTTCTTCAACATCAGAAATAGGGTTAATAAAAATAATATCGTTTTCATCTATCGGAGAAAATCTAAAAAGGATTGAGGCAGTTACAAGAGAAAACGCCTATAATTGGTTTAAAAAGCATATAGATATACTCTCGCAGGCGAGCAATCTAATGAAAACGGATCCTGAAAATCTTCCGTCTTCAATAAACAAGTTGAAAAAACAAATGAAAGATCTTGAAAAGAAAATCGATTCCATTATAGAAAAATCATCAACAGATATTCCTTTGACTTTGAAAAAAAATAAAAAAGATATTCAAATAAAAAATCAGATTATTCATATTATCGCTGGAAGAGTTGATGGAATCTCGATTGACCACCTTGGAAGGATCGCTGATTCAATTTCATCAGAAACAAAAAGAACTGTTGTTTTTCTCGCAGGTATAATCGATGAAAAAGCGGTTGCCGTTTGCAAAATTACACCTGACATTTCAAATATGATTCAGGCCCAGGCTATTATGAAACGTGCACTTGAAATATTGAATGGAGCTGGAGGAGGCAAACCGGAGTATGCGCGCGGATCAGGAAAAGACATAACAAAAGTGGATGAAACTGTTTCAAAGGTCTGCGAGATAATAGCGGATATTTATGGCAAATAAAAGCCTGAAAAATACGGAAAAAGTGAGATTGAAACATCCCGAAGAAAAAGAAGAATTAGAACTTCTTAAAAGGATAAAACGAGGAGAAAAAAACGCTCAGGAAAAATTTATAAAAATGAACCAGGGACTTGTTTTTTCTATTGCAAAAAAATATGCATTCGCTCCAAATACGCTGGACGACCTCATTTCTGAAGGCAATATCGGTCTTCTTGAAGCAATAAAGAAATTTAATCCGAAAAAACATACAAGATTCGGAACCTATGCTTACTTCTGGATTAAACGGTATATAATGAGAGCAATCATAGACGAATCATTCAAAGTCCCGGAAAAAATACACAAGCTTAAAACAAAATATAAAGACATAGTCCAAAAAATAAAAATGGAAAAGAACAGGTACCCCAGAGACTCTGAAATGTCTGCTATGTTGAATCTTGATCTTGAAAAATTCTTGAAATATAAACCATACTTTGAATCCACAAAAATTTCACCCACTTTTCAGGACAAGGAGGACGAAAATTACGATATCTTTGAAATCACAGATTTTGAATCCAGCAAAAAAAAATGGGATAGAATGCTGTCAGACAAAGACCTGTTAAATAGATTATTCGAAAGATTGAAAAAAAGGAATAAACGTTTGCAGATCGATCTATGGATAAAAATATTAAAGATGCATTACGGAATTGATAACGGAAATCCGAAAACATACAAAGAAATCGCCAGTGAGCTGGGTATAACCAGACAGAGAGTGCATCAGATAGTAAAAAATTGTCTGAGGTACTTAAACAAAGAGATAAAGGAGATGAAAAATGAAAAAGCTATATGACGCAATACGGACAATCCCGGATTTTCCGAAAAAAGGAGTTTTGTTCAGGGATATCACTCCTTTAATAAACAACAATGCGCTTTTTGCTGAAAGTATTGAATTGTTTGCAAAACAGGTGCCATCAGACACAACCAAAATAGTGGCAATAGAATCCAGAGGATTTATTTTCGGTGGCGCCCTTGCTTGTAAACTAAACAAAGGCTTTGTGCCAATAAGAAAGTTTGGCAAACTTCCATGCAAAACATTAAAGCATACCTATGCGCTTGAATATGGACAGGACACAATAGAAATTCCTGCTGACGCATTTGGACCCAACGAAAAAGTTGTACTGGTTGACGATGTTCTTGCAACCGGTGGAACCGCTGCTGCCGCATGCTCGCTTATTGAAAATGCAAACGCCCGGGTAAAAAAAGTAATTTTTCTGATTGAGCTAAAAGACCTTAATGGTAGAGAAAAAATTAAAAAATATGATATTTTCAGCATCCTGAGTTTATGAGAAAATTTTCGATGTTTTCATACGCCGCATTTTTATCTGTCACTCTTTTTTTTATTTTTTCTTTGTGTTTAACAGGTCTTGCCAGGGACAGAAAGCCTTTTTCGCAATGGCCTGCTGTTGAAAAAAAGTTTTATGGCATAAAAATCATAGTGGCTGAAACACAGGAACTCGCTCATCAGGGCTTCTGTAATGCCAGTAAAGAAGAGTTTCAAAGTACGGTAATCTGGTTTCCGGGCATCAATCAGGATACAATGTTCGTTAACACAAACCCTGGATTTGGAACGGTTAATCAAAATCTTCAAATTGTTTTTCTGGATTCAAAATGGCTCGTTTTAGACATAAAAACAATGGAGAAACAAACAGGAACAGCGATAGCGCCAGAAAATACCCACTCAGCACTCGAAGGAATCCCCGAAATTGTAAAAAGGCTTGGATTCAAAAAAGGAAAACTCGCGCTTTTTCGAATAGAAAAATCCGGTACCAAGTATTTTTGCGTTCCTAACAATAACAATGGAGGTTTTAGATGAAAATTGCAATTACAGCAAAAGGTTTTTTATTAACGATCTGTTTCTCAGGTGTTTTATTTTCTCAGGTGCAGAAAATGCAACAGATTATTGATCCCGGGATATGGAAAATAACTCCGATTTATGGACGAGAAATAACTTCAAATTTTGACATCGAAAACGAAACCAGTTTTATTCTCACAGGAACCAGCGGAATGACATTAAGCACTCTCAAATCAATACCTGTAAACTCAGAAGTTTCAATTGCACTCAAATTTAACTCAAGAAAAAGGACAAGCGTAACAATCTCCGCCGGACTGAAAAGTCCAGAAGAACCAACAACAAACCCTTACGGACTCGTATTAACATGGTATCCGGACCTCAATCCGCGACAGATTTACTGGAGTGTATCTCCTGCTCCTGGCGAAAAACACGGTCTTTATGGATCCTATGCTGTAATGACGCTTATTAAAAATCGTTTCAACTGGCCTGAGATGATAAGGAAGAATTACGAAAAGGAGGTGTCAAACCTGATGCCGATTGAAAAAAAATGGATTGCAATCAGATACATTATACGTCAAAATAATTTGCAGATATGGCTTGATGGCAGACTTCTTCGTACGATAGAGGGAAAAAATATCAATCCAGAAGGATTTATTAAAATCAATTGTTATGAAGGCGTGGCTCTATCATCAATAAAAATTAACCCCATAGAAGAAGAAACGAAATTTGTGCCTGTTGCGCTCGATGGTTATGTCAATGCATCAAGATTCCCAGGAAATGATAAAATAAAACGTTTACTCATACCCTCCCAGAAAAACAAAATATCCATCAAAAATATTCCATTTTTTCTTGCCACCGGAAAAGAGGGGTGTGACGATCACATAGATACGGGCAAATCATGGGCAATGTTCGGTTCGCTGGAAGGCGCATTTGATGGATGGTCTGGAGATATAACAAGATGGCGGGGAGCATTAAATATAGAACCGGGAAGAATACAATTTAGAATACCGAACGATCAGTATACAAAAATTCATCTTATCGCAGCGGCCGATGATATTCCAGATACAGTTCCTGTATTGACAGTCGTATTTTACAGACCAAACGCCGGGCATCCACTTCCATTTGAGACAAGAGTTCCTGTGTACACAGCTGAATCCGCAACTACCTCAAAAATTCCATTCGTCACTGAAAAAGGGAAAAAAGGAAATCTTTATCTGATAACAATTCCTTTGCTTGAAGAAGGACTGAAAGGTTTTTCAGATCTGCCGTACTTAGAATTTGAATTGACAAAAAAGGTTATTGTTTACAGGAGTTTTCCTGATCCCATTTACTATAGCATGCATCAGGCAGGTCTGCCAAGCAATGTTCATGTTTTTGCGATAACATTTGAAAAACCTGATGTAAAGGTGGATTTTGTTCCGTCTCAATTTGCCCATATATGGACATCTCCTGAGAAGATTGAATATTTTTGCAATCTGAAAAATACCACAGGTAAGAAGAAAAGTGTGACGGTTTCTATTTCAACTGAAAGTTATGACAAAAAAGAAAAGACAATAACAAAAAAAGAATGTATTATCCCGGCTAATAAATCAATATCCGTACCTTTCGCGCTTAATCTGAAAAGGTATGGATACCATAAAACAAGATTCGCTATTACTGATTCCGGAGAAACAAGAATTATGACAGGATCTCTGGCATATTTACATCCAGATACCAGAGAAAGAGGAAATTGGAAAGAAGGCAAAGGGCAAATTTTTGGTTTCTGGGACTGGCGAGGAGGTCATGAAACACCTGAAGGAATCGAACGACTTGAGATAATGACAAAAGCGGGTGTTGAGTCCTGTATGAGACCATTTGTTGAAGAAACGCTCACTGAAACAGAATTAAAATTTCTTATAGAGCACAAAATGAAAACATACTATCTGACGTATCAGCTTCATATGATAAAGGAACATATCGGAGTTGAATGGGATGGATCAAAACCCGAGGAGATGAAAAAAGCCATTGTTGAAGCGATAAAAAAATCTCCCCTTTCAAAACCAACAAGAGTAAATGAACCAGAACTGGCTGTTTTTTACGCTGAACCTCTGATCGGACCGGTTTCTTACATCAGTTTGCCGGAAAATTATGGGGATCCACCTTACGAAATGACTCCTGAAGAAAAAATAAGATATGAAAAGTTTCTTCAGGAATTTTTGATAGCCGCATCAGCCATTAAAAAAGAATGGCCACATGCAAAATGCCTTTTACCGTGGGGAATACCTTCATTCCCGATTCCATTTCTTAAATACAGTAAAGAAGCGACTGAATTAATGGATGGACCTGCCCTTGATGTTGTCCTTTTCGAAAGAATCCCTGAAATGCAAATGCATCAGGTTACCTTTGCATCGGTTATGTGGCAGCTTAAACAGGAATGGATGAAAACAGGAAAACAATGGCCTGAGCTTATGTCAATAGAAGGACCTTCTGTATCTCCCTCAATTCCTGGTGCATTAACGATGCAGGAAGAAGCAGATCACACAGTAAGGGCATATCTGCTGCTGATGGCGTATAACACCACCCGGCACTTTGGTTGTCCTGCAGGTTTTCAATGCGCAGGGGCATGGGGAGAAACACATTACGGGAATGGTTTGTGTAAGAGAATTCCTTTACTATATCCAAAGCCAGTCTATTGCGCCTATGCCACACTGACAAGACAGACAAACAGGATGAAATACATAAAAATGATCCCGACTGGCAGCAACACAGTATTCTGCTTACAGTTCAAACACTACAAGGATGGAAAGACTCTTCATGTTTTATGGACAATCCGCGGAACAAGAGATGTGTATATAACCGGACAGAAAAACTTTAAAATAGAGATGTATGACCAGATGGACAATTGCACGATAGTAAGAGAAAAAAACGGCTATTATAAAATCAAAATCAGCAGTTCCCCTGTTTATATCTGGGGTATCGAAAATGACCCATTGATTTCTCTCGGCGAGCCCGTCCATATGGATGCTTACCCTGAAAAAAATTCAATAAGAATAAGTAATCTCGGTGATGGTACCTGGAAAATATCTTCTGAAAGAGATGCGGATTATGAAAACGCGCATCAGGAATTTGTAAAAAAATTCCCCGGCAATATGGAAGCAAAGATCGTCATGGCTCCAGTTAAACAGGGGAAAAAAGCGCTGTCAATCACTCTTAAGAAACAGGAAAAAGAAAGAAAAACAATGCCTTTCTACACAACAGTCGTTCCAGAAAAACCGATTGTGATACCAGGCAAACCAAGCCATATCGGAATGTGGGTGAAGGCTAATAGCGACTGGGGCAGGATTGTTTACTGTTTAAGGGACGCGCATGGCGAAAAATGGATAAGCAATGGCAGGGACGGAGAATGGAATGTAGACGATGTGCACTGCGCAAGCGCATTCTGCTTTGACGGATGGAGATATCTGAGGTTTGAACTACCAGGGAATCAACCATTTGATTGTTTTAGAGAACCCGGTACTTGCTGGTGGGGAAACTATGGTGGCGATGGAATAGTGGATCTTCCCTTAACGATAGAAAAAATATTTATCGAAAGAAGGACGCATGTAATTGTGGCTGATCAACTGTTGCCGGCAAACACATCGGACACTTTTTTTGCAGACTTGTATGTTGAGTATGATAGCAGCCAGAATATGACAGAAAAAGCAGTGCAGATCTCAAGACTCAGAATGCCTGTTGATGAAAAAACGCCAAACATTGAAAATCCGATAGCGAAACTGAACGAAACAGGCGTTCTCCCTGCGACAGAAATCACTTCCATCACCATACCTGAAAGGGAGTATGATGGAACAAGGTGCCATATCTGGTTCAAAAAAGTCGAAGAGGCGTCTTCGTATGACATCTGGGTTAGCCCGTACGAAAGTGGCGCTGGAGCTGTCTGTATGGCGGAAAAATGGATTGAACCAGGAGGTCTTTTAACAGGACTGAACGCCAATGTTGACTTCTATCTTTTTGTTGTTTACAGGGACAGTGAAAATAAAATATCAAGGCCTTCCCGTCCTTTTCACATAAAATTAAAAGATATGTTTCCGATGAAATAGTGTCAGGCGAAACCCATTTCAATCATTTTTTCTGCAATCTGAACAGCATTCTGGGCCGCACCTTTTTTTATATTGTCGCCAACCACCCACATATCAATCGCGTTTTCAAGAGCACTACTGGCGCGAATCCTGCCGACAAAGACATCGTCCCTTCCAGAAACATCAACAGGCATCGGATATATCGATTTTTCCGGCTCGTCCAGAAGATGTACGCCTTTCGTGGATGAAAAAATCTCACGGCATCTTTGCAAATCCGGTTTGGATTCAAACTGAACAGTAATTGCTTCTGAATGCCCGTTAAAAACAGGCACCCTGACGCAGGTGGCGGAAATCATAATATCCTGCCGATCAAGAATTTTTCTTGTTTCCTGAATCATCTTGACTTCTTCAGTATAATATCCTGAAAACTGTTCAGACAGGGTTCCTATCTGGGGTATTAGATTGAAAAGAATTCTGTGCGGGTACACATCTATTGTAATTTCCTGTCCGCTCAAGTACTGACTGGCCTGCATCTTAAGTTCTTCAACTGCTTTACTTCCTGTTCCTGAAACTGCCTGATATGTGGAAACAATTATTCTTTTTACTCGATATTCTCTGTCAAGGGGAGCGACAGCCATAAGCATTATTATCGTTGAACAATTCGGATTTGCAATCAAACCTCTGTGTTTTTTTACATGTTCAGGATTCACCTCAGGTATCACCAGAGGCACATCAGGATGCATCCTGAAATCTCCGCCGTTATCAATAACAATAGATCCTTTTTCAACTGCTTTCCACGCAAATTCTCTACTTGCTCCTTTTTCGCCTTCAGTACCGGCAAAAAAAGCAAAGTCTATGCCATTAAAAGAGTCTTCTGATGCCTTCTCAACAACAAAAGATCTGCCGGCAATAATTTCGGTTCTTTCCTTGGTTGCAAAAATCTTCAGGTTTGCCATTGGAAAGTTTCTCTCCAGTAAAACCTCAACCATTTTTTTTCCAACCAGTCCTGCTCCGATAACCGCAACATTGTATTTTTTCATAAAAATCCGCCTTTTTTCAGATTTTTAAACCCTTTTTTGCAATCGCCCATTGAATACCACTGGCAATCCGAGCATAAATTATCAAGCATATTTAAAGTGAATTTTTCTCTCATTTTCTCATAAAGTACGCTTAAAATCACTGTGTCGGATGTATCAACATTCAAAAGCGAAACAATCTTTTGTTCCTTTTTTTGCAAAACAATTTCAGAATCTGGCTTTTTCAAGCAATTTGAATTTGAAAGGTGCGGACAGAACAAGCAAATATCATCTTCGCCAATAACCAGGTTCACTCTAAATTCATGGCCTTTTTTTATCATATCTGATATCCTTCTCATATTATTCACAAACGCTCGACTGTAGCCAAATCCTTTGAAACCGAGTAAACAAAAAAGATGATGAGGTCTAATTCTTAAAGGTCTTTCCATTGCAGAAAACTTGTGGGAAACAAAAAGCTGTCAGATAGGCAGCTATGTATGCCTTTATAATATCGACTGGAATAAAAGGCGCAACAGCCATAAAAAATGTCGCCTTTAACCCTGTGCCCATAAAAAACGAAAACCACATTGCGCCAGAAAAATATATAATAGCAACCCCTGCCAGCATTGCAAAAATCCGCCGTGAAATACTTTGATTACAGATTCCTCTATCAAAAATCCATCCAATAAAAAAAGAAGCAGGAATAAAACCAACAATATAACCATAAGAAGGCAGTAAAACCATCCCAGAATGTCCGGCAGCAAACCATGGTATGCCTGCAATGCCGCCAGTAAGATACATTATCTGGCTGACGGCTGCCCAATTTTTTCCAAGAAGCGCTCCGCTTAAAAGAACCATAAAAACCTGTCCTGTAACAGGCACAGGAGTAAAAGGCAATCTTATGAATATCTGCGCAGAAACACCTGTAAAAAAGGAAAATGTAAGAGAAAGCAGTAATCTCTCAATAAAAGTAGCCTGGCGCCTCCATTCATAATAAGTATACCAGCCATATCTCCATCTATTGATAGTTTGTTCCATAGCCTCACTCCCTATTTCAGATCTCAGAAACAAATCTTGCGATCAGTTCACCGGCTTCAGATGTTCCCATACCCATTTTACCTGCTTCAAGATTTTTGATATGCTTTTCTGCAAGAGCCTTGCAGATTGCTTTTTCTATGCAATCAGCGGCTTTTGTCTCTCCAAGCGCGTCAAGCATCATTGCGCCCGCGACAATTGTGGCTATGGGACATATAACATTCTTGCCGGTATATTTAGGAGCAGAACCGTGTATCGGTTCAAACATACTCACACCTTCAGGGTTTATGTTTCCGCCCGCGGCAACACCCAGCCCACCCTGTGTTATGGCTGCAAGATCTGTGATAATGTCACCGAACATGTTATTTGTAACAAGCACATCAAACCACTCGGGATTTTTCACCATCCACATACAGGTTGCGTCAACAAATGCGTAATCCAATTTTATATCAGGAAATTGTTTGTTGATATCCTGGCAGGTCCTTCTCCACAAATCTCCTGAAAAAGTCAATACATTTGCTTTATCGACGCATGTCAATGTTTTCTTTTTGTTTCTCTTGCGAGCAAGTTCAAATGCGTATCTGACGCATCTTTCCACGCCTTTGCGTGTATTTATATCCAGTTGAGTTGCGATCTCATCCTGCGTATCTTTTTTGAAAAAACCTCCGATACCGCAATACGCGCCTTCTGTGTTTTCCCGCACAACAACATAATCTATATGTTCTGGCCCTTTGTCCTTTAAAGGCGTCCAGACACCCGGATAAAGTTTCACGGGCCTCAGATTTATGTACTGATCGAGGTCAAACCTAATTTTCAAAAGGATTCCCTTTTCAAGTATGCCTGGCTTCACATCTGGATGACCTATCGCGCCAAGATAAATCGCATCCAGTTTCTTGAATTCCTCTATTGCTGAATCAGGCAAGGTTTCACCAGTTCTTAAATATCTTTCTCCCCCAAAGTCATAATGAACTGTTTCCAGACAAAATTCAAATCTGCTTGCCGCTGATTTCAAAACTTCCATTCCCGCGCTAATAATTTCGGGTCCTATCCCGTCTCCTGGAATAATTCCTATCTTATATGCTTTTCCTTTGCCCATTGCATTAATCCTCCGCTTTTTATAATCTGTTGAAGAAATTCAGGGTACTTAATAAAATCCCCTTTTTCACTGTTATTTATGTCTACAATTGTTCCCGTGTCAAGATCAACATCAATAACATCACCCTGCAGGATCCTGTCAACAAAATTCGTTTCAATAATTGGAAGCCCTATGTTTATCGCGTTCCTGAAAAAAATCCTTGCGAAACTTCTTGCTATCACCAGCGCAATTCCGCAACCCTTTATCGCAATTGGCGCGTGCTCACGACTGGAACCGCATCCAAAATTTTCTCCGGCTACAATAATATCTCCCTTTGCAATCTTTTTTGAAAAATCAGGAAAAATAGTCTCCATGCAATGTGAAGCCAGTTCATTAATATCCGTTGTGTTAAGATATCTAGCCGCAATAATATCGTCTGTATTGACATGATCACCAAATTTCCACGCCTTTCCTCTTATTTTCATTTTAAAACCTCATCTGGATGTGAAATCCTGCCTTTTATTGCAGAAGCCATTGCAACCTCTGGATTTGACAAATAGACAAAACTTTCAGGGTGTCCCATTCTGCCTATAAAATTTCTGTTGGTTGTAGCAATTGCGACTTCCCCTTTTGCCAGGACGCCCATATGTCCGCCAAGACACGGACCGCATGTGGGCGGGCTTATCACACAACCGGCATCGATAAAAATATTGATCAATCCTTCTTTCATCGCCTGCTGGTAAACCTTCTGTGTGGCTGGAATTATTATTGCCCTTACATCTGAATGGACTGATTTACCTTTCGCTATCATCGCTGCCCTTCGCAGGTCGGATATCCTACCATTCGTACACGAACCTATCACAACCTGGTCTATTCTGACATCTGAAAATTCCCTGACATCTCTGGAATTTGAAGGAAGGTGCGGAGCCGCAACCTGAGGTCCGATTGCGCTTGCATCTATCTCAACAACATTTTCATATTTTGCGTCCTTGTCACTCCTGTAAAAAATGCCTTTTTCTTTAGCAACCGAAGTTAGAAAATCTTCAGTAATTATGTCTGGGGCAATAATCCCATTTTTTCCTCCAGCTTCAATAGCCATATTGCAAATCGTAAACCTGTCATCCATTGAAAGATTTTCAATTGCCTCACCTTCAAATTCCATTGCCCTGTATCTCGCGCCATCAACTCCAATTTTCCCTATTGTGTAAAGAACGATATCCTTTCCACCAACAAATCTGCCGCATTTTCCGGTGTATATAAACTTTATCGAAGGAGGAACCTTCAGCCATACCTTTCCTGTGACAAATCCGAAAGCGACATCTGTACTGCCAACTCCTGTTGAAAAAGCGCCAACCGCACCATAAGTGCAGGTGTGACTATCCGCTCCAATAATCAAACTACCAGCAGTGACCAATCCCTCTTCTGGAAGGAGCGCGTGTTCAATGCCTACCTTGCCTATCTCATAAAATCTTGTTTTATATTTCTTTGAAAAATTTCTCAAAATTTTGACCATTTCAGCGCTTTTAATATCCTTGCATGGAGTAAAATGGTCAGGCACAAGAACTATTTTTGAAGGGTCAAAAACTTTTTTAGCGCCTGTTTTCTCAAACTCCTCAATAGCAAGAGGACCTGTAATATCGTTTGCAAGAATCAAATCAACATTTGCTTCGATAAATTGACCGGGAAAAATCTCATCAAGTCCACAATGAGTGGCAAGTATCTTTTCTGTAATCGTCATAAAAAAACCTTTCCTTTGCAATGTTAAAAATTGGTTCAACTGAAGGTATGTTCAAGTACCACGATATCTTTTCTTTCTTATGCTTTTTTTCACAAAATACTGGTTTATCGCATTAATATAAGATATTGCACTTGCTTCAATAATATCGGTACTAACTCCCTTACCAGCGACATTCACCCCATCAACAACAAGAGAAACCATCACCTCTCCCTGGGCATCCTTACCCCCGGTAACTGCTGAAATTCTATATTCTGCAAGCTTTGGCGATAATTTTACAATTCTGTCTATCGCCCTGTAAAGGGCATCGACCGGTCCGTCCCCTAAGGAAGCATCCTCAAAAATCCTGTCCCCTTTCCGAATTCTTACAGTTGCGCTTGGCAGGGTTGAAGTACCCGAAACAATGTGGAAATATTCAAGTTTATAAACAGGTTCAACAACAGGCATTGTCTCCTGTTCCGCAAGCACGAGAAGATCAAGATCGTTTATTTCCTTTTTCTTATCAGCAAGTTTCTTGAATTGTTCAAAAATTTTGCTAAGAGCATTCTCATCAACAGAAACTCCAAGCGTTTCAAGTCTCAATTTCAACGCATGTCTTCCAGAATGTTTTCCAAGAACCAGTGTGCTTTCGGGAATACCAACCATCCTGGGATGCATAATTTCATAAGTTCTCCTGTATTTTATGACACCGTCCTGATGAATACCGGCTTCATGTCTGAAAGCATTATCCCCAACAATCGCTTTATTAGGTTGCACAGGTATTCCTGTAAGCGATGAAACGAGTTTGCTTGTTCTGTAAATCTGGCTTGTATCGAGCCCAACATCTATATTGTAATATTTCTTCCTGACAACCAGATTCATGGCTATTTCTTCAAGTGAAGCGTTTCCGGCTCTTTCACCGATTCCATTTATAGTACATTCAACCTGTCTTGCGCCATTTTTAATTGCGCTGAGAGAATTCGCGACAGCCAGACCAAGATCGTTATGACAGTGCACGCTTATTATTATGTTTTCGGGAAGATTGTCTCTCAAAAATCTGATAAGCGTCCCGTATTCTTCAGGTACAGCATAACCAACAGTATCCGGAATGTTAAGGGTCTTTGCTCCCTCGTCCACAACCGCTTTACAAACTTCAAGCAAAAAATCCGATTCTGTCCTTGTTGCGTCTTCAGGGGAAAACTCGATATCGTCAATAAATTTTTTAGCAAACCTCACCATATCCCTGGCAATTCTTATAATCTCATCTTTTGCCTTGCTTAGTTTATATTTCCTGTGAATTTCCGAAGTCGCCAGGAAAAGATGCAGCCTCGGTTTTTTCGCACTTTCAAGAGATCTTAACGCTGTTTCAATGTCCAGAACCATACATCTGGCAAGGGCAGAAATCACCGGTCCTTTAATCTCTTTACTCACCAACCTGACTGCGTTTGCGTCGTCCTGTGAAGCGATGGGAAAGCCCGCTTCTATCACATCAACATTTAATCTTGCCAGTTGCTTTGCAATCGTCAGTTTAGAGCCACTGGTGAGACTGGCACCTGGAGATTGTTCTCCATCTCTCAATGTCGTGTCGAAAAAAATTATTCTATCCATTTTTTATCCGCGCGTGAAAAACTGACCTTTTTATTTTAATCTAACTTGACAAATAAATCAAAAATGAATATATTTATCACTATGAATAAAACAAAAATAAAATCACAAATACTCGTAATTTTGACAATTTTACTGGGCATTTTCTATGGTTGCAGTGGCAAAAAACAATCTTTTGTACAAAACATTGATGATAAAACGCTTCAAGAGGCGATTGAATACGGAAAATCAAAAGCAGGCGTTTCTGCCTATGAATTTATGGAACCATGGAGCGTATACCTTGGCTATGAATTTGGCAAAGGCAGAGCAGTTTATTTATCACCATTTTTGCAGGCCGCACAGATCGCAAAAAATGCTAAGGAAAAAAGAATTAATCCTGATATTAATATTATAAAAAAAGTTGTTGCTACCAAACTTAATACTCTGGACTTTCTCGTGACAACCTATGGAAATGAACCAGATGCGCCAAGACGAACTAAAGCATACCTGATATACAATAATATGAAAATTGACCCGATTTATTCCCATTTCCCGCCTTATAGCGAATTCAACCGCGATTATTATCACCAAATAAACGGTGAAGTGAGATTTTCCGCAAGAGATATTCCGAGGAACGCAATAGTAAAATTGTATATTGAAATTGCACCTAAAAAAGAAAAGAAAGAAGAACAGCACCGTAACCATCACGACCACGAACATGAAATAGTGGTTGGAAAAGTGGCACCGGAAAGAATCCTAACAGAATTCGTATTTGATCTATCAAAATACAAATGATTGTATACATATCTTAACTTCCCATGGAATACAATTATCTTAAAGAACCTCTTGAAAAGTATATTGAGCAAGTTTCAGCAAAAATTCCGTGTCCAGGAGGCGGAAGTGTATCCATACTATCCATGGCTCTTGCCAACGCACTGATTCTGATGGTTTGCAATTTTTCTGTCGAAAGCAAAAAAATAAAAGAAGAATCCCGAAAAATCTCAAGGGAAGTATTTAATAAATCTTCTGAAATTCAGCCAGTACTTAACAGGTCCATTGAAGAAGATAGCATAATCTATCAGACAATTCAGGATGCAATGAGAAATTTGAAAAAAAATCCAGAAAAAACTGAGGAGTATAAAGACGCATTGATCAGAAGCATTAATCTGCATATGAAAATGCTGCATTACTGCCAAAAAATGCTTGAATGGAACTTACAGTTGATAGAGCATTCTAATCCATACCTTATAAGCGATATCGGAGTCTCTTCTTCATTGATTGAAGGCGCCGTGCGAGCAAGCAGGGTAAATTTACTGGTAAATCTTTGCGAAATTGAAGATCAGATTTACATTACAAACGAAATCAAGAAAATTGAAGAAATCTCGTTAAACCTCATTGATAAAGCCCAAGAAATCACATCAAAGATTGAAAATAAAATGATGATGGGAAAGAATCGCGAACCAGAAAAGGAGAAAAAATGAGCGCAAAGATTCTTGCAGGAAAAGAAATTGCGGAGAAAATCAAGCAGGATGTAAAAAAAGACCTTGAAATTTTGAGAGAAAAAGGAATTACAGCGAAACTTGTTGCTGTGCAAGTTGGAAAGAACCCTTCGTCTGCAGTTTATTTGAACGCTCAGAAAAAAAGCTGCCAGGCAATTGGAATAAACCATGAGGTAAAAATTCTTGATAACAATATTTCTGAAGCAGATCTCATTCAATTTATTCAACATCTGAACAAAGATAAAGAAACAACAGGAATAATTCTGCAACTACCGCTTCCACAAGGCGTTGATGTAAGAAAAGTGCAATCCAGTATATCTGTTGAGAAAGATGTGGAAGGAGTTAACCCTGCAAATTTAGGCTGGATCGTTTACGGAAGGCCATTTCTTGCACCCTGTACAGCGCTGGCTGTCAAAGAATTAATTGACAGCACGGGTATTGATCTTTACGGCAAAGAAGTTGTTATGGTCGGACACAGCGATATTGTTGGAAAACCAGTTTCGCTACTGCTGGTGGATAAATTCGCCACAGTCACAATCTGCCACATTGGAACAAGCGAAAAAGGAATGCTTGAAGCACATGTAAAAATGGCTGAAATACTTGTGGTGGCAGTCGGAAAAGCACATTTGATAAAAGGCGATATCATAAAAGAAGGCGCTACAGTGATAGATGTCGGCATTAATAAGCTCGGCGATAAAATCGTGGGGGATGTTGAATTTGAGATAGCAAAAGAAAGGGCAGGATGGATTACGCCTGTGCCAGGAGGAGTAGGACCTGTAACAACCGCTATTCTTTTAAGAAATACCGTTAACGCTGTAAAAAATTTAAACAAACTTGCATAAAAAAGGAGTGAATATGCTGAGTGATATTGAAATTGCACAGAAAGCCAGAATAAAAGATATTCGCGAAATAGCCGCAAATGCAGGCATAGATGAAAATGACCTTGAATTATACGGCAATTATAAGGCTAAAATTTCACTTGACATAATGGAAAAAATCAAAAACAACAAACAGGGAAAATACATCGATGTTACGGCTATTACGCCCACTCCGCTTGGAGAAGGCAAAACCGTAACAACCATAGGATTATCGCAGGCTATTGCGAAACTGGGAAAAAAGGTCTTTACCTGTTTACGGCAACCATCACTCGGCCCTGTGTTTGGAATCAAAGGAGGAGCCGCTGGCGGAGGATATTCTCAGGTTATTCCGATGGAAGATTTTAACCTTCATCTAACAGGCGATGTGCACGCAGTTGGAATCGCCCATAACCTGCTTGCCGCATTTATAGATAATTCGCTTCTAAAAAATAATCCGCTTGATATCGAACCGCTTTCAGTCACATGGCCAAGAGTGGTTGATGTTAGCGATAGGGCTCTTCGCAATATCATTATAGGTCTTGGCGGCAAAGATAATGGCATCCCGAGAGAAACTGGATTTGACATTACAGTCGCTTCTGAAGTAATGGCGATTCTTGCCCTCACAAGCGATATCTTTGATTTAAAGAAAAGGCTTTCCAGTATTATCATTGGAACAACAAGATCAGGCAAACCTGTCACTGCTGGCGACCTTAAAGCCGCAGGAGCAATGACGGTCCTTCTTAAGGATGCGATAAAACCAAATCTTCTGCAGACACTCGAACACACTCCTGTACTTGTTCATGCAGGTCCGTTTGCTAACATTGCTCATGGAAATAGCTCAATAATCGCGGACAGGATCGCAATAAAACTTGCTGAATATGTTGTGACAGAAAGTGGATTTGGAGCCGACTGCGGCTTTGAAAAATTCGCTAACATAAAATGTAGATATAGCGGACTGAAACCTGATTGCGTTGTAATCGTGTGTTCGATAAGAGCATTGAAAATGCACAGCGGGCAGTTTAAGGTGGTCCCTGGCAAACCTCTTGATAAAGGACTTGTGGAAGAAAATCTTCCAGCAATTAGAAAAGGCGCAGAAAATCTTGCAAAGCATATTGAAAATGTTAATTTATTCGGTATCCCGGCGGTTGTGGCGATAAACAGATTCACCACAGACACTGAAAAGGAGATTGAGCTCGTCAGAGATCTGGCACTAAAAGCAGGAGCAAGCGCCGCAGAAATAAGCAATGTCTGGGCAGAAGGCGGAAACGGGGGGCTTAAACTCGGGGAGAAAGTTATTCAAGCCTGTGAGAGAAAAAACGAATTTCGATTCTTGTACAGTCTTGAAAAGTCAATAAAAGAAAAAATAGAGACAATCGCAAAAAAGATATATGGAGCAGAAAAGGTTTCATACTCCGCCATTGCTGAACAAAAAATAAAAACTTACACCCGCTGGGGATTTGACAAATTACCGATCTGCATGGCAAAAACGCATCTATCTCTTTCTCACGATCCAGATCTAAAAGGCGCTCCCGCAGGATTTACACTCCCGATTGAAGATGTTCGACTTTCGGCAGGCGCTGGTTTTATCTATCCGCTTTGCGGAAAGATGAGAACGATGCCAGGTCTTCCAAGCGAACCCGCCGGTAATCACGTTGATATTGATGAAACCGGGAAAATAGTTGGACTCTTTTAGGGGATAAATGGCTTTAAAAACAGAAACAATACTGGAGCAAATCAAACTTTTTGGAAAGACCTCTGGCGCTGTTCCATATCTCGTCGGCGGGTATCTCAGAGACAGGTTTTTGAGACGAAGAAACCACGACATTGACATTATGCTGGAAAACGACGCTTTGAAATTCGCTCAAAAATTTGCAAAAAAATTCGGATATCCATCACCTATTTTTTACGGAAAGTTTGGAACCGCCATGATTGAAATTGAGAAAAACAAAATTGAATTTGCAACTGCCAGAAAAGAAAGCTACGAAAAACACTCGAGAAAACCTTATGTTAAACCCGCATCTGTTTTTGAAGATTTATCAAGAAGAGATTTCACCATAAATGCAATGGCTCTCAATCTTTTAAACAACCAGCTTATCGATCCATTTTCAGGAAAAAAAGATATCAAATTGAAGATAATAAGGACCCCTGTTGATCCCGATAAAACATTCTACGACGACCCTTTGAGGATTCTGCGAGGAATTAGATTCGCCACTGTGTTAAATTTTGATATTGATGAAAACACAAAACAGGCAATGGCGAAAAATGCCAGACGGCTCCGGATAGTAAGCCAGGAAAGAATAGCCGATGAGATCATGAAGATTATTATGTCAAAAACACCATCAAAAGGATTCTATCTTCTTTTTGAAACCGGCGTTCTCAACCTGGTTCTCCCAGAGGTTGCCGCGCTTAAAGAAAAAAGAACCAATCATCCCTGCAAAGAGCTTTTCGAACACACCCTGCGTGTCCTTGACAATGCCTCTTCTCTCACAAAAGATTCGGTTGTCAGAATTGCCGCATTACTTCATGACATTGGAAAACCAAAAACGCTTAAAGTCGAAAATGGCAAAGTTTCATTTCACAGGCATGAAATTGTCGGCGCACATATGAGCACAAAAGTAAGTGAAAGGTTGAAAATATCTCAAAAAGACGCAGAAAACATTGCAATCCTCATAAAATATCACCTCAGACCGCATTTGCTGGCAAAAGAAAACCCAACGGACAACGCGCTGGCAAGATTTATCCGCGAACTGGGCACAAATTTAAAAGCACTTTTCATCATCGCCCAATCCGACATTACGAGCAAGAACGAGAAAAAAGTCAAACAGGCAAGAGAAAAAATTATAGCTCTTTATGAACGAATAAAAAATCTTGACAGAAAGATGAAATTGGCAAAATTCAAACTGGCTATCACAGGCTTTGACATAATGGATATGCTTGGAATAGGGCCTGGAAAACAGGTAGGCATCATCAAAAAAAACCTGGAGGAAATGGTGCTTGGCGGTATTATTCAAAACAGGAAAACAAAGCTGAAAAAATATCTGAAAGAAGAAGCTGGCAAAATACTTGTTGGGGGAAAAAATGAAAAGCATGGATCTTCTCTGGGCTCCATGGAGAATTGATTTTATCAAGGGAAAAAAAAGCAAGAAATGTTTCCTCTGCGAATACATCAAAAACAAAGACGTAGAATACCTTTTATGGAAAGGCAACTACACAATGGTTGTAATGAACAAATATCCTTATAACAATGGGCATCTAATGATCGCTCCTGTAAAACACAAGAAAGAACTCAATCAACTTTCAGAAAAAGAAATAATTGAATTGTTCAATGCTATAAGAATATCAACTGAAGTTCTGAGCAGGACAATAAAACCGCATGGATTTAATATCGGCGCAAACCTCGGGGAAAGCGCTGGAGCAGGTCTGCCAGGACATCTGCACATCCACATAGTCCCGAGATGGAATGGAGATACCAATTTTATGCCTGTCATCGCGTCAACAAAGGTAATACCGCAGTCGCTTGAACAACTCTCAATAATCTTAAAAAAAGAGTTTTCAAAAATTCGAAAGGGAAAATATAATGTATATCGCTGACTTACACATTCATTCAAGATACAGCCGCGCTACAAGCAAAAACATGGATATTGAACATCTCTGTCAGTGGGCAAAGAATAAAGGGATTTCACTACTTGGCACAGGAGATATTACTCATCCGCTGTGGATCGCAGAATTAAAAAAATGGCTTAAGGAATCCAACAGACAGGGCATATATACATTCAACGGAATAGATTTTATCCTGACCGGAGAGGTCAACAATATTTTTCCAAAAGATAAAGCTATCAGAAAAATTCACAATATTGTATTTTTTTCATCCTTCGAAGGCGCCGAAAGATTTAACAGGTCCCTTGAAAAATTTGCAGAACTTTTAATAGATGGCAGACCTATCCTTCAAATTGACGCAAGGACACTGGTAAAAATTGTTAGAGAAGCCGATCCAGAAGGATTTATAATTCCAGCGCATATCTGGACTCCCCATTTTTCGCTATTTGGAGCAAACTCGGGTTTTGACAGAATCGAAGACTGTTTCGAGGAAGAAACAAGAAATATTTTCGCCCTTGAAACCGGATTAAGCAGCGATCCTCCAATGAACTGGCTGCTTTCACACCTGGATTTCTATACTTTGGTCTCAAACTCCGACGCTCATTCTCCCCAGAAAATCGGCAGAGAAGCAAATGTTTTTTATAAACCTTTTAGTTTTATGGAATTAAAAGATATATTGAAAACAGGAGACAAAAACCGTTTTCTTTTCACTATAGAATATTTCCCTGAAGAAGGGAAATATCATTTTGACGGTCACAGGTTGTGCAAGGTGCGCCTCTCTCCTTCGGAAGCAATAAAAAATAAGCTTCTGTGTCCGGTATGCGGAAAAAAGGTGACAGTCGGCGTAATGCACAGAATTACCGCGCTGGCTGATCGAAAAAGCCCGGATGAAGCAAAAAATAGAGTGCCTTTCAAACATCTTGTGCCCCTTGATCAGATTATAGCGTCTGTTTATCAAAAAGAGGTGGAATCAAGCTTTACACTTCAATTATACACACAGGCCACAACAAAACTTGGTGCTGAACTTAAAATTTTGCTTGAAGTGCCCGAAAAAGACCTCTTTTCAAATCTTCCTGAAGAACTCGCAAAAGGAATTCAACTTGTCAGAGAAGAAAAACTTATTGTTATACCAGGATATGATGGAGAATTCGGCACAGTCAAAATCGACCCTTTGTTATTTGAAAATCAGGTCCAGCAGACCCTATTTTAAGAAGGTGCACGATTACCTGATTTTTATTCAAAATAATAATATCTTTTTCTGTATCTGGGCCGCCTTTTTTTATCCTTTATCACTTTTCTGGATACTCGGCTGCTACATCAAACTTATCTGTACAAAGAAAAAATGCTATGGTGTGCCAGTTATATCAGTTGGCAACATTGAACTCGGAGGCACGGGAAAAACTCCTCTGACGATAAAGATAGGAAAATTTGTCGAAACTTTTCTACCACATATATTTGTTGTAAGTTACGCAAAAAATACAACAAGTGCAGATGAACCGATTTTGATTTCCAGGGAACTAAAAAAAGCAGAAGTGATTTATGGGAAAAATCGGCGAGCCCTGTTTTCCAGCGTTATAAAAAAAAATCCCGATCTGATTATCATTGACGACGGATTTCAATATTTTGACATTCAAAATAAACTTGACATTATTCTTATTAATCCTGAAACACCTGTAAATTTTATTATCCCGGCGGGCCGGATGCGTTTTCCTTTTAATTTCATTAAATACGCAGACGCCATAGTGATTAACGAATCCTGTCAAAAAAAAGCAAGTAATGAAAAGATTATTAAGGGATTAAAAGAATCAGGTAAGCCAGTTTTCACAGCAAAATATGCACCTTCCCATTTTGTGGATCTAAAAAATGAAAAAGTTTCATTAACAATTGTTGAGAATAAAAAAATTCTCGCTGTTTGCGCGATAGCCAGGCCAGAAGGATTTATAAACTCAGTTCTCAATCTATCACCTCAGCGCGTATGGGCAGCATTGTATCCTGACCATTTTGCCTACAATGAAAAAGACATACTCGAGCTACGTGAAATTTTTTTCAAACTAAATCTGGATATGATGGCAACAACCGAAAAGGACATTGTGAAATTAAAAAAACTCAAAATAGATTTCCCGGTTTACGCTCTCTCAATAAAAATGGAAATTGAACCCGGTGAAGATTTCAAAAACTGGCTTTTTGAAAAAATAGATTATCTCAGATGAATATTTTTCCAAAGCTGGCACAAAAAATCCTGTTTCTTTTTCATTATGATCGTCGTAAAAGTTACATTAACGCGGAAGTGATTTCGTCAAATATCGCTAAGGGGTCTAAGGGATTAGACATAACGACCTTATGCCCGCCTAATCGGAAAGTTTTGAAATTTTTAAATTATGTGATAAAATAAATTTATAGAATGGAAAGATTTGAACCTAAGAAGTTTATTGCAGAAAAAATAAGGTCTTTTCGAGCTGTAACTGGCGATAAAAGAGCCATTGTGGCCATATCTGGCGGGATAGACAGCTTGGTCTGTTTTGAAATTGTCCGATTTGCTGCAAAAGATCAGAAAAATCGAATAATACCTTTTATTCTCGATACCGGCCTTCTAAGGGAAAATGAAATTAAAGAAATGCAGGAGTATTTTCAAAAAAAATATGGAATTGAACTTCAAAAATGGGACAGGCAGAATGAATTTTTTGCTGCATTAAAAGGGATTGTTTCTCCGGAACAAAAGAGAACAATATTTAGAGATGTCTTCTATAGAACTATGAGTCAGGCAATAAGGAGTTATGACGCAGATATAGTTGTTCAGGGAACGATACTTCCGGATATAATAGAGACACAAAAAGGCATCAAAACTCATTTCAATGTGCTGAATGAATCCGGAATAAATCCGCTGAATTTTGGACTTCGATTATTCGAACCCTTAAAGGAACTTACAAAAACCCGTGTAAGAATGGTTGCTAAAAGTCTTGCCATACCCCCAAAATATTTACGGCTTCAGCCTTTCCCGGGACCTGGTTTTGCAATAAGGATCACAGGCGAAGTAACATTTGAAAGGGTTGAAAAGATAAGAAAAGCAACCGTAATAGTTGAATCTGAGCTAAACAGCCCGAAAATTTTCCAGGGATTTCCTGTACTTCTGACCGACAGAGTCACGGGCATCCATAATGATTCTGCTGTCACTGGCGATACAATAGCAATAAGAATAGTCGAAGTAACCAAGGATTCTCTGCTGGCAAAACCTTACAGAGTGCCATGGATAAAAATGGAGAAAATCACAAAAAGAATCTTAAATGAAGTACCGGGGATTGTCAGAGTTTTATATGATGTAACTCCCAAACCCCCTGGCACAATAGAATTTGCATAACTATCCTTTATTTACATAAAAACTTTACAAAACTCAAATCGGAAGTAAACTGCAATGACAGGTATCATTAATTATGGCGCAGGAAATATATTCAGCCTTTTCAATAACATCAAAAGACTGGACGAAAAAGCTCTTATAATTTCAAAACCAGAAATGCTTTCAAAGGTCCATAGAATTGTTCTTCCAGGTGTAGGCGCGTTCGATGAAGGAATGTTACATCTTACAAAAAATTGCCTTTCAGAAGCGATAATAGAGCAGGTCAAAAAAGGAAAACCGATGCTTGGCATTTGCCTTGGATTACAGATGCTTTTTGAAAATAGCGAAGAGGGAAAATTAAAAGGGCTTTCGATATTGAAAGGCGCTGTGAGAAAATTTCCTCGCAAAAAAAATCTTCCTGTCCCGCACATGGGTTGGAATTCTGTAAGAATATTGAAAAAATCTCTGTTTTTAAAAGGCATTCAGGATGAAAGCTTTTTCTATTTTGCTCACTCATACTATTCGATACCAGAAGAAAAAAATATTATATACGGAATCACCGAGTACGGTTTTGAATTCACATCCATCGTACAAAAGGAAAATTTGGTCGGCGTCCAGTTTCACCCTGAAAAAAGCGGTGAATGTGGATTCCGTTTAATCAAAAATTTCGTTAAAATGAAATAAAATGCTTGCAAAAAGAATAATTCCCTGTCTTGATGTTAAGGATGGAAAAGTGGTTAAAGGCGTGCATTTTGAAAACCTCAAAGATGCGGGTGAACCAGTCGCATCCGCAGAATATTACTGTCAACAGGGAGCAGACGAACTTGTTTTCCTCGATATCAGCGCGACAATAGAAAAACGCAAAACTATGAAAGGACTCGTAAGGAATGTGGCATCAAACATTTCAATCCCATTCACTGTGGGAGGTGGAATAAAAAATACGCAGGACATACTCACTCTTCTTGAAAATGGCGCAGACAAGATATCAATAAACACAGAAGCGGTCAGAAATCCGGACATTGTTTATGAAGCTGCAAAAAAATTTGGAAGCCAGTGCATAGTTGTTGCCATAGACGCAAAAAAAACAGGTAAAAACAGGTGGGAGGTTTATGTAAAATCAGGAAAAATCCCTTCGGGTATTGAAGTAAAAGAGTGGGCAAAAAAGGTTGAAGATCTTGGATGCGGAGAAATTCTTCTTACCAGCATTGATGCGGACGGTACGCTTGGTGGATATGACCTGGAACTTACAAGAACAATTGCCAGCGTTGTGAAGATTCCTGTAATAGCGTCAGGAGGTGCAGGTTCAATAGAACATCTTTATAAGGTGCTTGTGGAAGGTAACGCGTCGGCTGTGCTCATCGCGTCATTATTGCATTTTAACCAGTTTACGATAACACAGATTAAGGAAGCTTTGCGCGATAAGAAAATAGCGGTAAGAATATGACACCCTGTTATTTTCATCCCATCAGGGGATGATGGCTTGCGAACCTGATTTGGTATCGCTAAAATTCTTACGGTGGATCGGTAAAAAAAATGAAAATTCTTATACTTGATGATAGTATTCCAGGAAACACAAATCAAAGTTCAGGAATTGCGGAAGCATTAAATCCAAACTTCCAGATGTTTAGCGTGGATTTCAAGGGACCCTCTTACAGATTACCAGGCAGAAAAGGTTCAGTTAAAATTGCGGCAAAAATTATTGGTTTGTTATTGCGCTTAAAAGCTTACAGATGCGCATATAAAGCGTACAGATACCTATCAAAAAATGGTATGCCGAAAAATCTTTACGACATTGTCATATCGGCTGGTTCATATCTGGCGCCAGTAAATCTGCTGATTTCAAAGAAGATTAATGCAAAATCCATTTGCGTTATGACTCCAGATGGTCTTCCGCTGGAGGAATTTGATCTTCTAATCGTTCCATTTCATGACGCTGCCAGATATCCAAAAATAAGAAAATCAAGGAACATATTTTTTACACTTGGCGCTCCAAATAGAATAACACACCTTTTACTCAACCGAGAAAAAGAAAAACTGTTGAATGAAATAAAACTGAAGGAAGGTTCAATTAAAGCCGGTGTAATAATCGGAGGAAATGATCAAAATTATTTCATTGACGATCGCTGGGCTAAAATGCTATTCGATTTATTGAAAAAATTGAGCGATGATAATTTTGTTTTCTTGATAACAGTATCCAGAAGGACACCCGAGGAAGTAATAGAGTTTTTGCGCAAAAACTCATACGATATAAATCCTGCTTATTGCGAATTCCCGGGAACAAAACACGGAATTCATTATTTTGGAATTCTCGGAGTATGTGATATTCTTTTTGTCACAGAAGACAGCGTAACAATGATATCTGAAGCGTGCTCAACAGGAAAACCGGTGGTCATTCTTGGTGTCAATAGAAGAAAAAGAAAACAGATTCCCTTTGATATGACAATAAGAAAACTGGTTGAAAAAGGATATTGCATATATACTGGTATGAATGATTCTGAAAAAATAGTTGAAACGGTAAAAAAGATGCTGAGAAAAAAGGTGTTTCCGATTCTTAACGAGTCGAAAAAATGCGCACTGAAAATCAAAGAGCTGATGAATCAAACAGAGTCCTGATAATTGGCGGAAACGATCCTGAAACCGATCTTCTTTTAATGCCTGCCATTAAACAGATCCGCGAGCAAAATAAAGATGCAAGATTTGATGTTTTATGCGGGCCTGCTTCTAAAGAAATAATAAAGGAAATCGGCTGGTTTGACAAAATAATCGTGCATCATAACTTCCTGTCTATGCGAACCTGCAGAACTTTACGAAATGAAAAATATAAACTTGTCGTATGTTTTCGTCCATCAATATTCCCTTATATTGTCAGAACAAACAGAAGGCTCGTTTTTCTAACAAAAAAACTATTTACCGACAGGTTTTTTACACATGAAAGCGTAAATTTTATAAAAATGATTGAACCATTTTTTGGTAAACCAAGTGAAAATGAGTTCTACTTTCCGATAACGGAATCTGACAGACAGCATGTGAGAAATTTTTTAAAATCAGTCGACATACCAGGATCAACAATTCTGGTCGCCATTAATCCGGGAAATCCGGATTTACCGGATAAGTGGAGTGTCGCCAACTACTTGGAAGTTTGTAACACGCTTATAGAAGAATATAATGCCATGATACTTCTTTTTGGCGAATCAGGGGATCCGGTGGTAAAAGAAGTAATAGCGTCTGTGAAACAAAAAAGCAAAGTATTAGATATGTCAGGGGTAAAGAACCCGCGCGAAATAGTCGCCTTCTTAGAAAAAGCAAACCTGGCAATCACACGCGACGGATTATTTTTATATCTTGCTTGCTCTGCCAGAACACCTGTGGTAAGTATATTTGGAGCGGGTAATCCTTATAGATACGGACCTCTGGGAAAAAAATATATCATTATCCATGCCGATATGGATTGCTTTCCATGCAACAAGAAAAGAAAATGCAATAAGAATTATCAATGCATAAAAACCATTGAACCCGAAAAAGTCATTGACGCCGCCCGTTTGATGCTTGATGAAAGCAAACAACTTTTCCTGTTTGAGTAATATGAAAGTCTTTCTCATGGTTCCTGAAATGAATCTTGGAGGAGTGGAGGAGGGGACCTTTGACCTTGCTGCGGGATTAAAGAAAAAAGGCATAGAAGTCACAATAATATCCGGCCATGGTAATTATGTTCCTCTGATGGAAAAGGCAAATATCAGATGGATAAACCTGCCGACAAGCAAAAAAACACCGGCTGTTTTCTTTAAATCATTGAGAAAACTTCGATCTATTATTGAAACAGAAAGACCTGAGATTTTGCATTGTAGAAGCCGATTTCCGGCATGGATAGGATACTGTGCACTTTTAAAAAATCAAAAAACCAGATTTGTTACCAGTATTCATGGTTTCTATAATTTTCGGTTTTACAGCAAAATCATTGCCAGAGGGGAACGCGTAATTGCCATAAGCGATTTCCTCGCCAGATATGCCGTTGAAAAACTTGAAGCAAAACCCGAAAACATCAGGGTTGTTCATAATGGCATAAGGTTTGACCCTTATGTTAACCTCAAAAAAAAACACCATACAGAATTTACAGTCGGCGGCATAGGCAGGCTTACAAAACTAAAGGGATTTCAAAATCTTATCCGGGCTATCGCCATTGCAAGAAAAACAATACCCGAACTTCAATTATGGATAATAGGTGACGGCCCATATAAAAAACAGCTTGAATGCATTAGCAATAATCTGGGAGTAAATGCACAGTTTCTTAAGGGTAGGGCGCCTGATTTTCTTTCAAAAATCGACCTTCTTGTGGCTCCACATATTGAAACTGAAACACTACTCGAAGGGATAATACCGTGGCTCGGTAGAAGCGTATATGAAGCTCAGCTGGCCGAAGTACCTGTGTTAACAACGCTTAATGGAATACAAAGAGGCTCATTTATTAAAACAGACAGGGAACTTATTTGTTTTCCTTCTGATATTGAAGCGATGGCGGAGGCAATCATTTTTGCGTTCATACATCCAGAGGAAATGAAAAAAATGGCAAGAAACGGAAAAGATTTCGTGATGAAGAACTTCTCTCTTGAACAGATGGTGAATAAAACTATAAAGGTTTATAAGGAACTTCTCTGAAAAATATGAGACGGATACTTCTATTAAAGACAGGTGCTCTTGGTGATATGATTTATATGTCCATCTCAATAAATGCTGCATCCAGCATTTTCCCTGATTGTGAAATATATCTTTTAACCACCCAGAGATACGCTGAAATATACAGGGATTGCCCGCTTATAAAAAAAGTTTTTTGCATTCCTTCAAAAATAGATATACCGAATTTTTTGAAATTGATACCAGCATTGCGTCGAAAAGAGTTTGATGTCATCTTCGACCTTCAGGGAAATTTAAAAACAAATTTTTATTGTTTCCTTTTTGGAGGAAGAAAAAGAATTGGCTTTTATAAAAAACCTGCTGGAAAACTGTTTCTTACTCGTGGTACCAGAAAAGGCTCAGGTGCCAATCCTGCTGATACACAGATGCTATTCTGGGGAAAAATTGCAAAAAAAATCGTGTGTGGAAAGCTTCAGGTATGGATTTCTGAGGAAAAAAAGAAAGAATTCCATAAATATCTTAACAGGTACGGGCTGAAAAGAAAAAATTATGTTGTTTTTCACCCTTCAGCCTCTGCTGAATGGAAAACAAAACTATGGATAAGTGAAAACTGGATTGCGCTTGGAAATTTTTTTATAAAAAAAGGTTTACAGATCGTTTTGATAGGCGATGAATATTCTAAAAAACTTAACGAAAAAATTGCACAATCAATAAATGGGAAAACTGTTGACCTTTCAGGAAAAACGGACTTTTTTCAGCTATCTTTACTTTTAGAAAATGCTGCAATGCTTATAACCACTGACAGTGGGCCCATGCACATCGGCGCAGCCGTCGGAACTAGAACTATCGCCATTTTTGGACCAACAGACCCGCTTTTGCATTGCCCGGCTCGGGTTATAGCAATACAGGCAAAAATTGATTGCATATCATGTTATAAAAAAAAATGTTCTCATATTTCCTGCATGAAACAAATCTCATCAAACAGAATAATCGATGCTATAGAAATTGAAAAATAGCGCATAAAATGTATAATTTAACAATGAAAAAAATAGCCGGCATAGTGCTTGCAGGTGGAAAAAGTTCCAGATATGGTTTGAATAAACATAAGTTTCTTATTCACTACCAGGGAAAACCCTTGATAACAATAATTATCGAGGCGATTCAACCTGTGGTAGACAGAATTGTAATTTTGACAGGTCCTGAAAATTCCGAAATCAAACAAACACTTATAAATTTCTCATTCATTGAATATGCCATACAACACAAACCTCTCGGAACCGGTCATGCATTGCTCTGCACAGATTACATATTTGAAAAAACTCAAACCACAATCCTTGTATCTTATGCTGATAAACCTTTGATTACGACAAAAACATTAAAAAATCTGATTGATTCTCACATCAAAAATAATGCTGACATAACTGTAGCTACTGCAATTCTTGCCAATCCCGGAAGCAAAGGAAGAATAATAAGAATAAACGGCAGGTTTTCAAAAGTAGTGGAGGCAAAAGACGCTGATGAAGAAATTCTTAAAATAAACGAAGTGAACGCAGGATTTATCGTGTGCGAATCAGAATCAATATACAGAGAATTGAGAAAAATTACCAACAATAACGCCTCTGGTGAATACTATTTAACAGATGTTTATGCTGAATATTTGAAAGATGGCCTCAAGATTAACCTTGTTGAGATCCCGCCAGAAGAAAGTTGCGACATAAATACAATCGCAGAATTTAAAAGGGTTGAAAAATGGATAAAAACAGTGAAGAAAGAAAATTGAAAGAACCCACAGTGGGAGTCATTGGCGGTGGATACTGGGGAAAAAACCTGATAAGAGTTTTCAATGAACTTGGCGCTCTTAAAGCAATATGCGATATGAATGAAACCTTAATGGAAGATTATAAGCAGAAGCACCAGGATTTTTTTTGCACCAGCAGGGCACAGGACATTATATGCAAAACCGATATTGATGCCGTTATTATTGCAACTCCTGCGTCAACACACTACGAACTTGTAAGTATTGCTCTTGAAAACGGGAAATCTGTTTTCTGCGAGAAACCACTGGCTCTGACAGAAAAACAGGGAGAAAAACTTGTTGAGTTATCAGAGAAAAAAAATCTCGTACTGATGGTGGGGCATATCCTTCATTATCACCCGGCAGTAATAAAACTCAAACAGATGGTAAATCAGGGTGAACTTGGCGATATTCTTTATATGTATTCCAGCAGGACAAATATCGGCAGGATCAGGCATGAAGAAAATATACTGTGGAGTTTTGCTCCTCACGACATCTCATTAATTCTTTCCTTGACAAAGAATCTGCCCATCAGGGTTGCAGCCCATGGCGGAATTTTTCTTCCCCATGATGTCGAAGATGTTACACTCACATTTCTCACATTTCCCGGAAAAATAAAAGCCCATGTTTTTGTTTCATGGTTAAATCCTTTCAAAGAACAGAAATTCGTGGTTGTGGGTGAGAAAAAAATGGCCGTATTTGATGACACAGAACCAGAAAACAAGCTTGTTCTGTACAATCATAAAATCTTATGGAACCACAGGGAAGTACCTGAAATAGAAAAAGCAAAAGCGCAGTCAATTCCCGTTGAAAAATTTGAACCGCTTAAAGAAGAAGCAAAACATTTTTTGAATTGTATCGTGAAAAAAGAAAAACCGCTTACTGATGGTCGGGAAGGTTTGAATGTCTTAAGAGTTCTCGATATGGCTGAAAAATCTTTAAGGGAGGGCAGATGAGCGATTATTTTGTACATCATTCATCTTTTGTTGACGACAATGTTGTAATTGGTAAAGGTACAAAGATATGGCACTTCTGTCATATTCTCTCAAACACAAAAATTGGCGAAAATTGTGTATTAGGACAGAATGTAATGGTGGGTCCTTCAGTAACCATAGGGAACAATTGTAAGATTCAGAACAATGTTTCCATCTATATGGGCGTAACTCTTGAAGATGATGTATTTTGCGGCCCATCATGTGTTTTCACCAATGTAATAAACCCCAGAGCTTTTATAGAAAGAAAAAATGAATTCAAATTGACTGTGGTGAAAAAGGGAGCCACAATCGGAGCAAATGCCACAATTATATGTGGAAACACAATTGGTAAATATGCCCTTGTTGGAGCAGGTGCGGTTGTCACAAAAAATGTTCCGGATTACGCGCTGGTTGTCGGTGTGCCGGCAAGACAACTCGGCTGGGTTTGCAAATGCGGATCCGCTTTAAAAAATGAAAGCTCAAAACTTGTGTGTAAAACCTGCGGAAACATCTATGTTGAAACCGAAGGTCAATTTAAGCCGATTATTGAAAAACAGGAGACATAATGAACATTCAGATGCTTGATCTAAAAAGACAATACCAGTATATGAAGAGTGACATAGACACTGCAATAAAAAACTGTCTTGAGCACCAGTTATGGATTATGGGCCCGGAGGTTAAACAGCTTGAGGAGAAAATCAGAGAATTTCTTGAAGTGAAAAACTGTGCTGGCTGTTGTTCAGGAACCGAAGCTATTGTTCTAGCACTGCGTGCATTTGCCATCAAAAGTGGCAGTGAATTTTTTTCATCAGAAGACGAAATTATCACTACACCTTTTACCTTTACTGCAACGGCAGATGCTATAGTAAGATCTGGAGCAACTCCTATATTTATTGATATAGATCCGGTTTCATTCAACATCAATCCGGATGCAATATTGAAATATCTAAAATGCGGCTCTGCAAATAAGGCAAAAGGGATTATACCTGTGCATCTTTATGGAACACCCTGCGATATGGAAGCAATAGGTGAAATTGCTAAAAAATATAATCTCTTTATTCTTGAAGACGTTGCTCAAGCATTTGGTGGAAAATGGAAAAATAAAATGCTTGGCAGCATCGGAAACGCCGGAGCATTCAGTTTTTTCCCGAGCAAAAATCTTGGGTGCTTTGGAGATGGCGGAATGGTCTCCACAAACGACGATGAAATCGCAGAAATAACAACGTCCCTTATAAAACACGGAGGCAAAGACAAATACAATGTGCAACACATTGGCTATAACGCTCGACTGGACACGATTCAGGCGTCAATTCTGCTTGCAAAGTTCAAATATGTCGAAGAATTTAATAACAGAAGAATTAAGATAGCGAAAAGATATAATGAAGGGCTTTCGGAAATTGAAGAAATTCAGCCCCCATCCATAGTGGAAGGTGCTGTATTTCATCAATACACAATCAGAATAAAAAACGGAAGAAGAAACGAGCTTCAAACATTCTTAAAACAACGGTCAATAGCAACGATGGTTTATTATCCTTTCTGTCTCCATCAAATGCAGGTTTTCGAAAATAGGGCAAAGGTGCCAGAACCCCTTGTCGAAGCCGAAAAAGCATCAAAAGAAGTTCTAAGCCTGCCGATCGAGCCATTGATGACGATTGAAGAGCAGGATTATGTCATAGAAACAATTAAAGAATTTTTCCGGAAAATTTGAAAAACATTTGTCATTGTGGCAATATAATTTTCATACAACAGAGATTCTATGGAGGTTCGATTATGCTTGCAAATAAAAAATTTTTTATTACTGGTGGAGCTGGTTTCATCGGTTCACACACAGCCGCAAAGATTATCGAAAACAATAGAATAGTTGTTTATGACAACCTTTCCAGAAATGCTTTAAAAAATTTTAATATAGAAAACCATCCCAATTTAGAGATTGTCCATGGAGATATCCTTGATTTCGAACACCTGAAAAAACACATTCCTCGTGATGTCGATTTCGTATTGCATATGGCAGCGATAGCCGGGGTCGACAATGTAATAAAAAATCCTGCAAGAACCATGGAAATAAATATGATCGGAACATTCAATATCTTAAAAGCCATTAAGGAACTGGAACTCATCAACAGGATTGAAAAATTTGTAAATTTTTCAACAAGCGAAGTTTTCGGTATCAATGCTTTCAGAGTAGAAGAAAAATCAACCACAAATCTACAACCCGTTGGTGAAGGAAGATGGACATACGCGGTTAGCAAACTTGCTGCAGAACATTTAACTTATAGCTATTTCAAACAATTCGGACTTAAAACTGTGACGGTAAGACCTTTTAACATATACGGCCCAGGGCAGGTTGGTGAAGGTGCAATTCATCATTTTGTTGTTCGCGCAGTCAAGAATGAACCACTTATGATTCATGGTGAAGGAGATCAAATAAGATCATGGTGTTATATAGATGATATGGTTAAAGGAATACTTTTATGCATTGAAAAAGAATCAGCCTCAGGAGAAACATTTAACATCGGAAACCCAAAAGGAACTATTACCATCCTTTCCCTTGCAGAAAAAATTATTCAACTATCTAATTCTTCTTCTGAGATTATCCATGTTCCTTGTCCGTATGTGGATGTGGAATTGAGAATCCCAAGCATAAACAAGGCAAAAGAAAAGTTGGGTTTTATCCCAGAAGTAGACCTTAATGAAGGCCTCAAAAGAACAATCAACTGGTACAGAAGAAAAATATGATAGTGGAAAAAATAAGGCTCTCAAAACCGCTGATAAACGATAAGAAGAAACTGTTCAACCTTTTCAGGGAAATATTGAAAAGTGGATTTTTTGTCCAAGTAAAGTATGTTACGCTTTTCGAAAAACAGTTCGCAGAATACCTTGAAGTCAAACACGCAGTAGCTGTGAGTTCTGGTACTGCCGCTTTACATATTGCCTTACTTACCATTGGAATAAAACCAGGTGATGAGATAATAATTCCTGCATATACTTTTCCAGCAACTGCAAATGTAGTCGAACTAACAGGTGCAAAACCAGTCCTGGTGGATGTGAATATTGATACTTACAATATTGACACAAAAGCATTGGAAAAATTTATCAGTGATAAAACCAGAGCTATCATTCCTGTCCATTTGTTCGGCAACCCTGCCTGTATGGAAGAAATTATGAAAATTGCCAGGAAATATGACCTTTATGTGATAGAAGATTCTGCGGGTGCTCTTGGCTCTACCTTCAGAGGAAAAAAATGTGGTACCATCGGACACATTGGCTGTTTTAGCTTGCATCCCAGGAAAATTATAACCACGGCCGAAGGCGGAGTCATAACAACAAATAATGATAACTTTGCTGAAAAGTTTCGATTACTTAGAAACCATGGCATCAAGAAAAAAGGGGATAGATTTGATGTCGTCACACCGGGATTTAATTATCGAATGAATGAATTTGAAGCTGCAGTCGGCATAGTTCAGATCAAAAAGATAAATAAACTACTTGAGCAAAGACGAAAAATTGCAAAATTTTATATGAACGAGTTGAAAAAAAATAAATATATAAAATTTCAAGAAGTCATGGATGGGTGTACAAACTCATGGCAGGCGTTTGTTATCAGGTTGATAAAAGCAGAAAACACGTTCTCTCTTTTAGAAAGATTCCAGAAAACCCCCATCGAGGTGTCTATTGGAACCTATGCGATCCATCTATTGGAATATTATTCAAAGAAATACAGGTTGAAACCGTCAGATTATCCAAATGCACAAAACCTTTATTATAATTGTCTCGCAATTCCTTTTTTCAATGGCTTAAAAAAATCCAGTTTAACAACTGTAATTAAAACCCTAAAGGAACAGCTTAATGAGATTTGACTCACAAAAGATAAACAAGAGTCATGGAAGTGGTAAATTCAAGATTCAACAGTTTAAAAGCATTGGCAAAAATGTGATAATTGAAAAGGGGGTTCTTGTCTTTCATCCAGAAAACATCAAAATAGGTAACAATGTATACATTGGACATAATACAATCCTCAAAGGATATTACAAAAATTCAATGGATATAGGGGATAATACGTGGATAGGACAACAGTGTTTTCTCCATAGCGCCGGAGGACTGTTTATCGGAAAGGGCGTCGGTATTGGACCTGGTGTTATAATTCTGACATCACAACACGATGCCGTTGATAGAAACATACCTGTATATTACACGCCTCTCGTGCTGGAAAAAGTTGAAATAGAAGACGGGTGTGATATAGGCGCAGGCGCAATTATTTTGCCGGGGATTAAAATAGGCAGAGGTGCAATCATTGGAGCGGGCTCTGTTGTGACACATAATGTCCCTGAATATGAGGTATGGGCCGGGGTTCCCGCAAGAAAAATCAGAACCAGATAGAACAATATGAAAGTTTTACATTTGCCTGTCAATGTTGCTTCAATACCATCAAACACTATAAAGGGACTCAGAAAAATTGGAATAGATGCCCGTGGACTGGTAGCGCAACAGGCGTACTGTCAATCATCAAACGGATTGGTGGTAATCTCCAACAAGCCGGTAAAAGGTGTGAATAAAATACTGGAAGAAATCGTATTCTCATATTTTTTCCTCAAAATGCTAAGATGGGCGGATATTGTTCATTGGTACTTCGGCAGTTCTATAATGCCCTGGTGGTTGGATATACGGCTGGTGAAATTGTTAAATAAACCAGCTTTAATTGAATGGCTCGGTTCAGACATAAGAATCCCTGAAGTAGAACTAAAAGATAACCCATACTACAGGACAATTTTTCATTCCCCGGAATTTCCATCAAAGCAATTAATAAAATCATGGAGGAAGCAAAAATTTTTTGCAAACCATGGTTTCGAAGTACTGGTTCCACCATGCATGTTACAATATCTGAAAAAGGATACCTGGAATACAATCCATGTTTTGCGGCAAAGAATTATGGTCTCGGATTACATTCCTTCGTATCCTGAACCTGATAAAAAATGCCCTGTAATAGTGCACACTCCAACTAAACCTGTACTTAAGGGTACGCATTCTGTACTGAATGCAATTGAACGCTTAAAAAAGAACCATTGTTTCGAATTTCGTCTTATTCAAAACCTTTCCCATGCGGATACCCTTCAAGCTATAAGACATTCCGATATTTTTCTTGACCAGTTTGTAATCGGAGCACATGGTATGGCAGCTCTGGAAGCTATGGCGTTTGGAAAACCTGTGGTGTGTTATATTAAACCATCGCTTGTATCAATCTATCCACCCGATCTCCCAATTATTAATGCAAATCAGGATAACCTTGTCCAGATTTTAGAAAAACTGATCACAGACGGGGAAAAAAGAAATGAAATAGGAAAAAAAAGCAGGAATTACGTAGAAAAATATCATGATGCAGTTAATCTGGCCGTTGAACTAAAAAGGATATATTCAACAGTTATTGCGAATAAAAATGGCAGGTACTAAGCTTGTGTTCCAATAATAGCGCAAATTTTTCTGCCATCTTTTTCTGACAGTATTGTTCAACCTTTCTATCTTCACCTGTATATTTAACAAAACCTGTCTTTTGCCATTCAATATACCATTTTTTTAACTGTTGAAACAGCTGATTTTCATCATGGAAGTAAAACCCTGCATTTGTTTCTTCAAGAAGGTTTTTCACGACACTATCTCTATATCCAAGGCCCAGAACAGGTCTTCTGGCACCAAGATACTCAAATAATTTCCCCGTATACACCCCTTTTTCCAGAGGAGTTATAAGCAACAATATCTGTGAAGATTTCTGTTTTCTTAAGATCTCTTCCCTCGGCACTATTCCTCTTTGTTTAATTATATTTTCAATACCGTATTTTTTCGTCAGTTTTTCAAGCATTGGATTATACCTGGTATAAAAATTCACCTCCATACTCTGATGTAAGCAATCATCTTCAGACAACATTTTCCTTATAACGGAGAAAAGAATTTCGGGATTCATTTGATCATAAAGACTACCTGTATATGTGATTGAAAATTTTTTGTCCAGATCGACCCTAAATTCATATTCTTCAGGATCGAAGCCATTGGGTATCGTAATACAATCTCTCTTATGTAGTCTTTTTAGTTTTTGAGCAAGAGGGTCGGAAACTGTCGTAAGAAAATCTGCATTTGATAAAACTTTTTTTTCAATCTGCTCGAACAGGAAAAGTGACAATCTGCTTCGCTTACGAAAGTGATTATGGGACCATAGATCTCTAAAATCCGCAATCCAGATAAGATCAGGAAACAATTTTTTCAGTTTATGACCGATAAAATGGCTGCTTGCCGGACTGTATGTGCTGATTATCGCATCAATCCTGTTTCTTTTTATTATCTGTATTGCAGTAAAAACCGCATGAAATATCCAGCCACTTTTTGTATCAGGGAAAGGAACAATTTCAAAAAAATTTGAAACAAGCCGGGTTTTTATCGATGGTTGATAAACAACTCTTCTATAATCCAGATTCTGCCTTCTTTTCCAGTATCCCAATCTTATTCTAAATGTCGGATATGTCTCAATGACATTATACAGTGAATCTCTTGGTAAAAAACCAAGGGGCGTGATAACAAAAACATTCCAACCATAGTAAGGCAGGTATTTTGCAATACCTCGAGGTCTGATCGCTCCAATGTTTCTGTCAGGCGGAAAAGAGTATGCAATCAGAATTAAATTTCTCACATTTCACCCAGACACATTTTGCATGCTTCAATAACTTCGTTAACGGAAATATCAAGCAGGCATTTTCTGTCATTTGGACAGCTGATATTTGCCTTGCGCATCTTACAGGGAGAACAATTCAACTCTTTATAAAGAGCAATGCTATTTTTGCTCAAAGGTCCCCATTTGACCGGGCTTTTCAAACCATATATCCCAACAATAGGAGTATTGACAAGCCCGGCGAAATGAACTCCTCCGCTTTCATTGCTGATGCATAGCCTGCTTTTTGAACAGAATAAGACACCGTAAACAGGATTTCTGCCAAATTCTTCATCGATTAAAACAGGAATAGTCGCCGGGTATTTCATTTTTTCTCTGACTTTAATCAGTAATTCTCTTTCTCTCGCACTTCCGAGAAGAAATATTGAATACCCCATTTCATAAAGGGCGTCTGCGACTGCAGCAAATCTTTCAGATGGCCAGCATTTTACTTTTTCAGATGCGCCCGGAAATATTGAAATCCATCTATCAGATTTCTGAATAACAGGATTCGCTTTTGCTAAATATAAATCGGGGAATTTAATATTCGGGTAAAGATTTAAATAACGCTTTCCAAGAACCCTTAACAGAGATAACAGTTGAAATATATCGTGAACCTTTTCTCTTCCTCTTTGATTAAATCTCCAGTTTGAAAACAAACAACCGGTTCCGTATCCGAGTCTGTATCTAACCGGCAAAAAGAATAAAATTAGATTGATAACAGGATATCTCTGTGTATCAATCAAAAAATTGATTTTTTCCTTTAGACACAGCCGAAACAATGAAACCCATTTAAGCAGGACCTCTCTTTTCTTCCTCATTCTTACTTCATAGTACATATCAACAAAAGGAAATATTTCAGAAAATTTCTCAAGGCCATCGAGCCGGTGGCCTGCAAAAATTATTTTTGCATCCGGAAACATCTCTTTCAATCCCTGGAAAAATGGTATTGAAAGCATAAAATCGCCATAGTGGGACTCCCCGATAAACACAAGTATTCCTTTGACTTTCCTTTGTAATTTAAAATAGGCCGGATTTTTATAAAATTTTTCAAATCTTTCACCGGAAAAGTCAAGCGGTTGATAGAATTTCATTGAAGGTCCTCTCAAGGATTTCTGCCTGTTTAGGATAGTCAAACTGTTTTATCATTTCTTTTCCATTGTTAAATAATTTTTTCCATATCTCAGGATTCTTTATAAGCAATTCAACTGCGCCGGTCATCTCATCAATATCGCCTGGTTTGCAAACTATGGCTGTTTCTCCGTTGATAACAAACTCCCCTATACCACCCACTTCTGTTGTAACTACCCCGCAGCCACATGCCATCGCCTCCATAGGAGGGTTCGGCCAGGCATCCTCTAAGCTTGGATAGATTAAAATATCCACCTTATTGTAAAAGTTTAACATATCGTGGCTTCTCAACCCGCTTATAAATTCAACAAAACCCGGGATTTGTTTCTCCTTCTTCAGCCCTGCTACAAAAAAACGCATATCTGGAAATTTTTCTTTGATTCTCCGCATAACCTCAAAACCTATTTCCATTCCCTTATGCTGTGAATTTTTTCCCCCATAAAAGACCATTCCGATTGATCTGGCTCTTTCCCTGTTTCTTTCAGTATAAGAAAAGAAACCACAATTCACGCCATTGCCAACCTTGAATATTTTATGCCGGGGATATATAATCTTCAGTTTTTCGTAGACCATGGTGGAAGATGCAATGAGCACAATATTTTCTGGAATTCTCACAGGGTTATTCAGCATATGTACATTGGAAACCCTCATCACCTTTAATCCTTTGCTCTTGCTCCATGCTGAAACCTCCTGTGCAAGATGGGCTGAACGAAAAAAGGTTATATCCGCATCCCTGACAAACTTTTCTCTGCAGGATGGAATTATCACCACAGGGCAATCGCATCTAATCCATCTGGGACAAAATTTCTTACCTCTTAAAATAAATCCTGTTATTTCCCTTAATTTATATTCAAGACCTTTCTTATTGGGATTAAAAGCTCTGTAGATTAAAATGTCATTTGACTTTGCAAGGACATTACAAAATTCAATTATTGGTCGGGCTGCTCCGCTTGGTTTGTTACCAATATTCAAAAGTACATTGATTTTCATTCTGATAGGCCTCCAGGAATTAAAAAATTATACCACAAGCAAGAAGGTTTTTCTTTCTTTGACCCGCAAACATTTTATCTGTATAATATAAAAGGAGGAACAAAATGCCCGACATAGATAAAAGCGCAATCGAGTATCTTGCAAAACTTGCAAGGATAAAGTTGAAAGATGAAGAAATGGAAAAACTTATTGCCGATCTTAAAAATATTATTGACTATGTTTCGCAGTTAAACCAGTTAAATACTGAAAATGTGGAGCCAGCAAAACATGTTTTACCTTATTGCAATGTCTGCAGAAAAGATGTTAAGAAAAATTCTTTACCTGTCGAAGAGGTTCTTAAAAATGCCCCGGAAAGAGCAGAAAATATGTTTAAAGTGCCAGGGATAATATAATGAGTGAAATGCAAAGAAAATATCTTGATTTTGAAAAACCCCTTGAGGAAATAGAAAAGAATATTTCAGAACTTCGGGAAATAAAAAAAAGAAAAAATGTTGACAATCAACTCCAGATAACCCAGCTTCAACAACTTTTCAGGGAAAAAACAAAGGAGATTTATGCCAACCTCACTGCCTGGCAGAAAGTTCAGGTGGCAAGACATCCTCAAAGACCACGCACATCTGACTATATAGATGGCCTGATAGAACAGTTTTACGAATTTCATGGAGACCGCATTCATGGAGACGACCCGGCAATAATTGCTGGAATAGGAAAATTTAGAAGCAAATCCGTTGCGATTATTGGCCACCAAAAAGGGAAAGACACAGAAGAAAATATTAAAAGAAATTTTGGCATGGCACACCCTGAAGGATACAGAAAAGCGCTCAGGATAATGAAAATTGCTGAAAAATTTTCATTTCCTGTGGTAACGCTGGTGGATACGCCTGGGGCGCATCCCCATATAGAAGCCGAAGAAAGAAATCAGGCGCTTGCGATTGCCAGCAATATTTACCAGATGAGCGAAATTCAAACACCAATCATAGTGATAATAATAGGCGAGGGTGGAAGTGGTGGAGCTCTCGGAATCGGCGTTGGAGATAAAATTGCGATGCTTGAATTTTCCATTTACTCTGTAATTTCTCCTGAGGGATGCGCTTCAATACTGTGGAAAGACCAGAAAGCAGTTAAGGAGGCTTCCGAAGCATTGAAACTCACCGCACCGGAATTATTGAAGCTTGGACTTATAGACGAAATAATCAAAGAGCCATCCGGCGGCGCTCATTCTCAGAGTCAGGAAATGATCAGGACACTCGGTGACTACATTGAAAAAAACATTGCGGAATTGTCTTCCATTGAAATAAACGCTCTTCTTGAAAAAAGATATGAAAAATACAGAAATATGGGTTTTTACAAAATTGAAAACCAGGAAATCTTATGAAAAATAAATTAAAATTGGCTATACCAAAAGGAAGTCTTCAGGACTCTACCATAAACCTGTTTGTAAACGCGGGGTTTGATGTATCAAGCATAAGCAGAAGTTATTATCTATCGTTTAACGACCCTGAAATAGAAGCGGTGTTGATAAGGGCGCAGGAAATTCCAAGATATGTTGAACTTGGAGTTTTCGACGCTGGGATTTCTGGAAAGGACTGGATACTTGAAAACAGAGCAAAAATTAAGGAAATATGCGAACTCTGTTATGCAAAACATGGATTGAAACCAGTTAAAATAGTTCTCGCGACTCCTGAAAAATCAAAAATCAACTCGGTTAATGATCTTAAAGGAAAAATTATCGCCACAGAGCTTGTAAACCTGACAAAGGATTATCTCAAAAAAAACAGAGTGCAATGCAATGTTGAATTCTCATGGGGAGCAACAGAGATAAAAGCAAGCTGCAATCTTGTAGACGCCATTGTTGAAATCACAGAAACAGGAACCACTCTCGCGTCGCACGGCCTAAAAATAATAGATGTCATAATGGAATCCACTCCGCGTTTTTTTGCCAACCTGAAATCATGGAACGACCCGTGGAAAAAAGAAAAAATGCGAAAAATCGCATTGCTTCTTGAAGGCGCCCTTAACGCAAGCAGGAAAGTTGGCCTTAAAATGAACGCGAGGGAAAAAGACATACCTGCTATTTTAAAAAAACTTCCGGCAATTAAAAAACCCACCATTGCTCCACTTTCAACAAAGGGATGGTATGCTCTCGAAACAATCATTGACAGAAATCAGGCCAAGGATATCATTCCTGAATTAAAAAAACTCGGCGCTTCAGGAATAGTCGAATATAACATCAATAAACTTGTCTATTGACAGGAGAAACACATGCCCTGCGGAAGAAAAAGAAAAAAAAGAAAAATAAAGACACACAAAAGAAAAAAAAGGCTACGCGCCTTGAGACATAAAAAAAGAAAAAGATAAATGAAATTATTTTATCTTGCGGTCTTTGCTATCTTTCTTGCCGGATGCGCTTCTGTTCAGGTTGAAACGACAAGAAATACGGCAAGGAGTATTTACATTCAAGGTCTTCTTTACGAAGTCGATGGAGACCTTGATAATGCTCTGCTGCAATATACAAGATCTCTTGAGAAAAATCCTCAAAACAGTTTCATATACGGCAAGATAGGAAAAATTCTTTTGAGAGAAAAAAAATACGCGGAAGCGGAAAAGATATTTCTCAAGGCCATATCCATAGATAAAGAAGAACCAGGCAACTATCTTAATCTCGGTCTCACATACTATTATACAAAGTCATATGAAAAAGCTATATCTTATATTGAAAAGGGCCTTAAAATAAAGGAATTCCCTTCTTACAGAATGATTCTTTGCGATTTATATGCCTCAATCGGCAAGTATGAAAAAGCATTCGAATCTTACGCTATCCTTATAAAAGAATACCCTTCTAACTTTTTGCTTTATTATAATGCAGGTCTTTTACTGGTAAAATTGAACAGAGAAAAAGAGGCTGAACAATATTTTTTGAATGCGATAAAGTTCCAGCCTGTATTTTTCAAAAGTTATCTTGAACTTGGCTCTCTATATGAAAAACAAAATAGAATCGAGGATGCCATACAATATTATGGCAGAGCTATGGAAATTTCGCCGGAAGATCCATCTGGATATGAAAGAATGATCGAACTTTACATCAAACAGGGCAACTGGAAAGAAGCAGAAAATTTACTGACAAAAGCAATTAAGAAAAATCTGCAGTCCTCGATGATCAATCAAATACTTGGCTCAATAAGCTTCGAAAATAAAAAATATTTTGATGCAGAAATATACTATAAAAGGGCTTTGATGATTAAAGAAGAACCCTCTCTCTGGTTCAATCTTGGCATCATATATGACAGGATGGGAAACAAGAAAGAAATGGAAAAATGCATGAGGAGGGTTATTGAACTTGATAAAAATCATCACCTGGCGCTCAATTATCTCGGATACTCATTCTTGCTTGAAGATAAAAATATAGATGAAGCACTTAAAATGATTCAAAAAGCAGTGAAACTTGACCCTGATAATGGAGCATATCTCGATAGCCTTGGCTGGGCATATTATAAAAAAGGAAATTATAAAATGGCTGAGAAATTTTTAAACATGGCAAAGGAAAAAGAAACAGATCCTGAAATTTTTGAACATCTTGGATATCTTTACTATAAAAAAAATGACAATATCAGGGCAATATACTGGTGGGCAAGAGCCCAGGAAATCTCCCCGAAAAAAGAAATATCGCAGATGATTGAAAAAGCAAAACTGTCTATCCATAAGAAATGAACAACAATTTACTTGAAAAAATTGATCAATCCCCGGAAATTATAAAAACTCTTTCAAGAAAACAATTAGAAAAACTCTGCCAGGAAATTAGAGAAAAAATTATAAGCGTTGTTTCCATCAATGGCGGACATCTGGCTTCAAATCTTGGAGTGGTTGAAATCACCGTGGCATTGCATTATTTTCTAAAAATACCGCCTGACAGGATTATATTCGATGTAGGACATCAGAGTTATACTCATAAGTTGCTCACCGGTCGATTAAAAAAATTCGATGCGCTTCGAAAATACGGGGGAATTTCAGGATTTCCCAACCCGCAGGAGAGCGAAACCGATCTTTTTATAACTGGCCACGCCGGCACCGCAATATCATGCGCTCTGGGTCTCCAGACCGCCGACGAATTAAATGGTGGCAGTGCAAAAACTGTTGTGGTAATCGGAGACGGCTCGCTTACCAATGGAGTCACGCTTGAAGGGTTGAATAACCTTGGTTCTTCAAAAAAAAATATTCTCGTTATATTGAACGATAATAATTTTTCTATTTCAAGAACTCGTGGCGCTTTATCATACTATTTGACCAGATTAATAACCATGCCTGTCTTAACAAAATCAAAGGAAGAAATAAAAGAAATTATCGAAAAAATCCCTGGCGTAGGGGAACAAATTGTTAAAGTAGGCGAGAATATTGAACAGAAAACAAAATATCTTATCATTCCCGGGGTTTTTTTCGAAAAACTCGGAATCAAGTATTTCGGTCCCATCGATGGCCACGATATAAATCAAATTCTGGATGTTTTGAAAAACATATTTTTCTATCAAGGACCGGTTTTATTGCACACAATAACACGCAAAGGAAAAGGATACAAACATTCAGAGGACAATCCTGAAAAATTCCACAGCGTCGGACCTTTTGATGTAAAAACTGGTGAACAATTAGGACAGAAAACATCCACAGGATTTTTCGTAGGGAACTTGCTTGAAGAACTTGGAGAAAAACACAATTTTTGTGTGATTACTTCTGCTATGGAATATGGTCTGGGATTTGACAGGTTTGCAAAGAAGTTTCCTGATAGATTTTTTGATGTGGGTATAGCAGAAAGTCACAGTATCATATTCGGGGCAGGTCTTGCTAAAGCAGGGAAAAAGGTCTTCATTGGAATATACAGTACATTTTTACAGAGGACATATGATCAGATTTTTCATGACATTTGTTTGCAAAACCTGCCTGTTGTCATACTCATTGATAGAGCAGGCATAATATCAGGGGACGGTCCAACACATCAGGGAATTTATGACCTTGCTGTCTTACAAACCATTCCAAACATTACTATTTTTTGTCCATACTCTATTAAAAACCTGCGTGAAATACTTGAATTAACAATTGATTGCAAAATGCCGGTAGCAGTAAGATATCCAAAAGAAATGCTTGCAGAAGATGTGCAGAAAATCAAAAAAGGTGGTAGAATTTTGTGTCTGGCGACAGGTTCAATCGCATCTGCAATGGGTCGGGTATGCGCGTGTCTGAATGAGCAAAAAATAGCAGTGGATTTTATGCCTGTTAGCAGGGTTAAACCTCTACAACAGGATGTGATAGATGCGCTGCCTGAATATGAGAAGGTGATTACCTGTGAAGAAGCAATAATTTCTGGAGGATTTGGTTCGAATGTTCTTGAGTTATGCAATGAAAAATTTCCGAATGTTCGAGTTTTTAGACTCGGATTGCCCCAGACATTTCTTGAAACTGGATCGCGCGATGAACTTTTGAAAGATTTCAACCTTGATAAAGAAGGTTTAGAAAAAAGCATCAAAAATTTTTATGAAAATGAATAAAATATCCATCATTGCAAATCCAAAAATCAATGGAATGCGCGAAATAGAAAAGGATTTTGAAAATATAATCGTCGCCCATGGCGCTGAAATTATACCCTGCGGACAGGAAACTGAATTACTTATTTCTCTTGGCGGAGATGGCACTGTATTGAAAGGATTCAGAGTATTGCCTTCTATGAAAATACCATTGCTTGGATTGAACTTTGGCAAGTTTGGCTTTCTTACCATAGATTGCAGAAACAGAAATGAAATCATAGAAGATGTTCTTTCGGGAAAATTCAGAATCTCACCAAGATTATATCTGGAAGGAAACATTTTCAACAAAACTGTAAAAAGGAGAGCAGGAAAAGCATTAAACGAAATGCTGATTTTCAGAAAGGACATAAGAATGGTTGAATTTGAACTCACGCTTGGGTCAACGATATTCTATTTCAAGGCAGACGGCATAATTATCAGTACTCCCACCGGATCTACGGCTCATTCTTTTTCCGCTGGTGGGCCAATCGTCTTCCCTGAAGATAGATCTATGATAGTAGTAGCTTTTGCGCCTTTCACCGCAACCTGGAGAAACTGCGTTTATGAAGGAGAAAGAATACTGCTAAAGCCATCTCGAGATTGCGACATTGTGCTGGATGGACAGGAAAAAATAGAAATTAGAGATAATGAATTATTTGAAATAAATCCAGGAAAGGAATCTTTCAATCTTATGGTACCTCCAGAATGGGATTTCTGGAGGACGCTCAAGGAGAAATTCTCGTGGGGAAAAGGTTTAGTGTAAAAATCGCAAAAAATAGATGCAAGGGATGCGGACTCTGTATAGATGTATGTTCGCAAAAAAATTTGATTCTTTCAAAATCGTTCAACGCTTCTGGCTACCATTTCATTGAAGTTTCCAGTAATAGTTGCAAGGGTTGCAAAAAATGTTCAATAATATGTCCGGATGCAGCCATTGAAATATTTCTTGAAGAAAATTCTATCCAATCACAACAAAAAAAGGAGGAAAAGTGAAAATCGGAGTCATTCCTGATTGTTTCAGAATTCCTGTCAAAGACGCAATAAAAAAAGCGAAGGAATTGTCCCTTGATGGAATTCAGCCGTATGCAACGAAAGGAGAACTGGATCCAGCAAATATGTCCAAAACCGCAAGAAGTGATTTTAAAAAGTTTGTGTCTGACCTCGGGCTTGAAATATCGGCAATTGTCGGAGATTTTGGAGGACATGGCTTCACAGATTCAAAAACCCTTGACTGGCGTGTTGGTAGAACCATTGAAGTAATTGACCTTGCGCTTGAGCTCGGAGTAAAAATTGTAACGACTCACATTGGAATTGTGCCGGAAAATCAAGAGGCTGTTGAATGGAAACTCTTGCTGCAATCCCTGCCAGAAGTGGGTAATTATGCCGCAAATAAAGGAATTGTGTTAGCTACTGAAACCGGGCCTGAGCCAGCAGAAATTCTAAAAAAACTATTGGTGGAATTGAACAATCCCGGCATCATGGTTAATTATGACCCGGCAAATCTTGTTATGGTGGCTGGCGATGACCCTGTAAAAGGTGTATATACGTTGAAAGACTATATAGTCCACACACATGCGAAAGACGGAATTAAACTTGCTGACGAAAATGGGAAAAAAAGGTGGAAAGAACTGCCACTTGGTGAAGGAAATGTAAATTTCCCCGAGTATCTAAAAGCAATGAAAGATATCGGTTTTAACGGATTTTTTACTATCGAAAGAGAAGTTGGAAAAAATCCGGAAGCAGACATAACAAAGGCAAGGGATTTTCTGAAAACACTTGCGGTTAAACTGAGTTATTGATCAAAATGAAAAAAATCAGAAAACCATCTGTAAGCGGGTATTTTTACCCCGGAATGAAAACCAATCTCATTGAAGATTTGAAAAAATACATTGTATACGAAGAAAATAAAATCATCCCAAAGGGAATCATCTGCCCGCATGCCGGTTATGTCTACAGCGGAAAAACAGCAGGTAAGGTCTACGGAAAAATTGCTCAGTTTGAAACAGCAATTATACTCGGGCCAAACCATCATGGCTACGGCGAACCTTATGCAATAGATGATAGCGATGAGTGGGAAACACCGATTGGTAATGTTGAAATAGACACTGAAATAAGAAAAAAGTTGCTTGAGAAAAGCAGATATCTTCAAATTGATTCTATGTCACACAAATCCGAACATTCCATTGAAGTACAGGTTCCTTTTCTGCAATTTTTAAATCCTGCTGTGAAAATTGTACCTGTTTTAATTTCAAGCATGTATGATGCAAATCCATGGTATGAAATAGGATATTCAATTGCCCTGGCACTTAGCGAAATAAAAAGAAATGCGATTGTAGTTGCAAGTTCGGATTTCACTCACTATGAACCGGCTGAACAGGCAGAGAAAAAAGACAGAATGGCAATCGAAAAAATACTCAAACTTGACGCAGATGAGTTTTTGAACATTGTTTCAGAACATGATATTAGTATATGCGGTTTCGCACCGATCACTGCCGCAATTACCGCATCAAAAATTCTTGAAGCCCGACAGGGAATACTTGTTGATTATACAAATAGCGGGAATGTTTCAGGGGATTTTGAACAGGTGGTTGGATACGCAGGAATAATGTTTATATGACACCTCTCTGGATAGATTTACTGTGGCGCAATTCAGACCCTTGACAGATAAAAAAAAATATTCTAAAATAATTTCAAATTTCGCAGGCGCCAAAAGTTGGCTTAATAGGGAAGTCTGTGAAAATCAGACACGCTCCCGGCGCTGTAACTCGACCCATATCCTGATGGGTGATTCTGGCCTGAAGTGCCACTGTTCATATGAATGGGAAGGCTGGTCAGAATAAGAGAAGTCAGAAGACCTGCCTGCGAGACGGATTAAAGCGACCCTGCGGAGCACAGGACGCGATGATGGGCAAAGGAATCAGGGTGCAGCCCGCCGTCAGGCGGGTTTTTATTTTGCCCGCATAAAACAAGGAGTCAGTATGGACAGGAAAAGGCAGTCAGGTTTCACTCTGATAGAACTTCTGGTGGTGGTGGCTATAATCGCTATACTGGCAGCGCTACTATTACCAGTGCTGGCAAAGGCAAGAGAAAAAGCAAGATCTGCAGTTTGCTTGAGCAATTTAAAACAAATATATCTTGCCTTTGCAATGTATGTTCAGGATAATGACGAATTTTTCCCACCCACATACTATGCTTCATTTACAGGTGAAATCGGCTGGGACTTTGCAACTGATGACTGGACAAACTGGAAACCGGGTATAATTGGAAAATACCTTAATGAAAAGGTTTTCCAGTGCCCCTCGAGATTCACTCTTAAATCATACGATAGGCCGTATACTGGATATGCCTACAATGCATCGTATATTGGGGGAGGATATTCTGATTGGGTAGGACAGGCAGACCTGCCTGCAAAATTAAGTAGAATTCAAAATCCATCACAGACCGTTCTTGTGGCAGATAGCGCAATCTGGTCAAGCTGGACTTCAGAAACAATTGCGAATAATTATTTAAGAGCACCGGGAGACATCTATTATTTTGGCCCAAATACGCATTTCAGGCATAATGAAAGAGCAAATGTTCTATTTTGCGACGGTCATGTTGAATCTATTGGAACGAAGTATAACACAAGCGCAAACGATAAAAATCTTGGGGATCTTTCTTCAGACGCGTCACTGTATGATCTTGAATAACCGGAACTGTTGTATAATAAAAATATGAGCAATCTACTGGAGTTATTGAACAAAAAAAAAATTCTTGTGTCAGACGGAGCATGGGGCACTGAAATTTCAAAAGAAAAATGTGCGAAGGGAATCTATCCTGAATTATTGAACATCACACATCCAGAGATAATAGAAAAGATAGCGCGATCATACATAGAAGCCGGAGCAGATATAATTCTCACAAACACATTTGGCGGAAACTTTTTCAAATTGAAAAAGTTTGGCGCTGAGGATAGGATTGAACGAATAAATAGTTCAGGTGTTAAAATTTCAAAAAAGGTAGCCGGAAATAAATTGGTTTTTGCGTCTGTGGGTCCGACAGGAGAACTTTTACAGCCGTATGGAACATTGAGCGAAAAAGAAGTTTTCGATTGTTACAGTCAACAGGTGCAGATACTTATAAATGCAGGAGCCGATGGAATAGTCATTGAAACTATGAGCGATGTCAGAGAGGCGGTTTGCGCATTGATAGCAGCAAGAAAAATTTCAAAAGAAGTTGTTGTCAGCATTACTTTCAATCCAGGAGCAAGGGGTTATAAAACACTGATGGGGCAGAGCCCTTCAGAATGTGCCACTCTGCTTAAAAATAATGGAGCAGATGTTATCGGCTCAAATTGCGGTTCTGGAATAAAGGATTTTGTTGTAATCGCAAAAGAAATGAAAGAAGCATCAAATCTCCCGGTATGGGTAAAACCAAATGCTGGAGTTCCACAGCTCATTTCAGGTAAAACTGTTTATCCTGATACTCCAGAAGATATGGCGCAATATGTTTATAAACTGATAGAAGCTGGCGCATCAATCATTGGCGGCTGTTGCGGTACAACTTCTTTGCATATTAAAAAAATTGCGCAGACTGTTTCGCTTTATGAGATCAAATGATGAGAAAAATTTTAGTAATGTTTTTTTTTATTCTGACAATTTTAACCTGCAATTGTCATTCTGAAACAACATCACGGCAATTTTCAAGGGTAGTTTCTCTTGGACCTTATATTACCGAAAATTTACTGCTACTTGGAATAGAAAAAGAAATCATCGGTGTTACAATTCACGAAAAGCCAGAGGTAAAAAAAGGAAGAGAAATTATAGGAACTTTGCTGGATCCAAATATCGAGGCAATAATAAAAATTAAACCTGACATAGTAATCGCAAGCAAAGAAGGTAATCGCAAACAAACTGTGGAAAACCTTATAAATTTAGGAATAAAGGTTAAGGTCCTTGATGAAGTGGTAAATTATGAAAATCTCAAGAATAATTTTCTCACACTTGCTGAAATATTCGGAAAAAAGGATATTGCAAAAAAAATCATTGATGATGTGGATTTCGAACTTATAAAATACAGGCAAAAAAGATTTGCCAGAAAGAAAACAATTTTCTGGCAGATAGGCACTCGACCTCTTTTTACTGCTGGTTCAAATACCTATTTTAATGAAATCTCGCTTTATGCCGGAGGCACAAATATTTTTAATAACATAAAAACAAAATATATCACAGTGAATGTTGAAGAAGTGATCAAAAGGAACCCTGATGTCATCATTGTAATGGGAATGGGAGAAGACGAATACGCAATGAATTTCTGGAATTCATTTAAAAATGTTAAAGCGGTCAAAAAAAATCAAATTTTTCGGGTGGACGACTATGACTTCTGTAGCCCAACTCCCTTGAGTTTTCTAAGGTCCATCAAAACCATTTCAGAATTTCTGAAAAATTGAAAAAGAAAGCATCTTTATTAATCATTACATTAACAGGTGTCGCCATTCTCACAGGAGTCTGCTCGGGTATTGAAACTTATTCTCCACTGAAATTGATAAGAATATTTTCAAAACCTTATGATTATCAATTTGAAAGCACAATTCTTTTTCAAATCAGGATACCAAGAGTGTGGTGCGCCTTTCTGGTTGGATCCGGTCTTTCACTGTCAGGACTGATATTACAGGCAATCCTGAAAAATCCACTTGCTGAAAGTTACATACTGGGTATTTCCGGAGGAGCCAGCATTGGAATCGCTGCTGGAATTATTCTGGGACAGATGGCATCCATACCTGTTTTTGCGTTTGCCGGCAGCATTTTATCAATACTTGTTCTGCTGCTGGCTGCATCAATAAGAAAACTATCTGCGGGGACACTGATTCTAATTGGAATAATGCTAAATTTCATATTCTCTTCCTTTTCTCTGCTTGTAATAACATTGCTACAAAAAGAACGGTTTATGGAAGCAGTAATCTGGTTTATGGGAAATCTGAGCAGTTATCAATCAGATGTTCTCAAAATTGCTCCTCTATTTCTCTTGCCCGCGTACGCGGTCACATGGCTGTTCTGGAAACAACTTAATATTTTTTCAATGGGCGAAGAAAAATCTGTCGCACTCGGGCTTGACCCGGAAAAGAAAAAATACATCTGGTTTGTCATCACAGGATTGATTACCGGATACTGCGTTTCTCTTGCCGGACTTGTTGGCTTTGTGGGTCTTGTAATTCCGCATGCTGTAAGAATCCTGGTCGGAGCAGACCACAAAAAAACGATACCATCCACAATACTGGTTGGAGGCTCTTTTTTGATACTTGCTGATACCCTTGCACGAACAATCGTACAACCGATTGAAATTCCAGTAGGTGTTATAAGCGGCTTTTTTGGCGGTATAATATTTGTTTTCTTACTTCTCAAAACAGCGAGAAAACAAAAATGGTAATACTTGAATTCAAAAATGTCAGTGCTGCTTATGGCAAAGAAGAAATTCTTCACAACATCAGTTTTCAAATGAAAAAAGGAAATTTTGTGGGAGTTATTGGACCAAATGGCAGTGGAAAATCAACTCTGCTAAAAACCGCGGTGAAAATTCTTCGACACTCAAAGGGACAGGTGTTATTTAAAAACACTGACACAGGAAAAATTTCAGCCCGCGATTTTGCTAAAAGTGTCTCTTTTTTACCATCAGATATTGAAATTGCATATCCATATACTGTAAAGGAATTACTTTTGATGGCAAGATATCCATTCTCATCAGATTTTCGCAATCCCTCAAAAAGAGACATTGAAATCATTGTGTCAATTTCAAAGCAAATGGAGCTAACTCCGTTCTTTGATAGAACAATTTTTCAGATGTCAGAAGGCGAAAAACAAAGAGTTCTGCTTGCTCAATGCCTTGTTCAGGAACCAGAATTAATTGTTCTCGATGAACCGACATCACATCTTGACATTGGATTTCAATTTGCCTTTCTTGACCTCTTAAAAACTCTTCAAAAAACATCAGATTTATCGATCCTTGCTGCCCTTCACGACCTCAACCTTGCTTCCCAGTATTGTGAAAATATTCTTTTACTGAAAAACGGTTCTGTAATAAAATTTGGAGAAGTTCAGGATGTAATAAAATTCGAAATCATAGAAGATGTTTATCACACGAATGTTCTTGTTTATCCGCATCCAGTATCAGGGAAACCATATGTTTTTGGTATCCCTGAATCGTGGAAAAATTTGACAGAGAAATAAAACTCGAATTAAATATCTGCCAGTTAAAATCAAACCACAGGGAGGGGAAAGTGAAAATTGCAATTCAATTATACACTATCAGGGAATTTTATGGTTCTATAGAAGAGTTTTCGAAAGCTGTAAAGAAACTGTCAGATATCGGATACAGATATGTTGAAACAGCAGGACTGGCAAATCTCGACCCACAACAGTTTAAAAAAATTATGGATGACAATGGATTGAAAATATGTTCAAGCCATACCGGACTTGACAGAATACTGAAAGAACCAGAAGCCATTGCCAGCGAACAGACAAAACTCAATGCCCTTTGCTGCAATATCAGCTGGCCTGGTTCTCAATCGCATGATATCGATGCCATAAAGAAAATAGCTGAAAAAATAGAAAGGGCTGCCTCCACACTGAAGGCACACGGAATTACTCTCGGATATCACAATCATGGAATTGAATTTGCAAAATGCGATGGTAAAACATGGCTTGAAATTATAATGGAGGGCAGCTCAGAAAGTACCCTTACCGCGCAGATAGATACATACTGGGTTCAATATGGAGGGGGGGACCCTGCTCAGTGGATTACAAATTATGCAAAAAGGTTAAACTCAATACATTTCAAGGATATGGGAATGTCCCCCGATAATAAACAGGCGATGGTACCTGTCGGAACTGGTAATCTTAACTGGCAAAAAATTCTTCCAGCAGCAAAAAAATCCAGCGCAAAATATGCAATAATGGAAATGGACTTTTCTCCTCTTTATCCTCTCTGGGATGCAATAAAGATTAGCTTTGAAAATATGAAAAATTGGGGGCTTGAATCAGAATAAATTTTTAGCGCGTTTTCAAGAGATTATCAACTGCAGAGATAACATCCTGCACTTTTACATCATTCATACAAATAAAATTCTTGTTGCATCTCGCTTCCAATCTGCAGGGAAAGCATTTTCTTTCTGTATGAAGAACGATGCTTTTTGTGCCGATGGGTCCATATCTTAATGGATTTCCAGGACCGAAAATCGCGATCACAGGACACTTCATTGCTGAGGCAAGATGCATTGTTCCTGTGTCGTTCGTGATCAATAATTTAGATTTTGATAGAAGGCAGGCAAGCTGCCTGAAGCTGATTTGACCAGCAAGGCTAAAAACTCTTTCATCGTGTATTTTCGCGGCAATTTCCCCGGCTAAATCAATCTCATTACTGCTTCCGACAATTATAACTTTCACGCCATATTTTGATATGATGGCTCTCGCAACCTCAGCAAACCTGTCTTTATCCCATCTTTTCTTTTCAAAAGCTGCCCCTGGATTCAAAACAATAAAATTATCTAAATCCAGAGAAATTCCGGTTCTTTCAAAAACCTTTTTGTATTCATCAATTTCCGCCTCATAAAGAGGAAAATATAATTCCACGCTTTCCATCTTTCCAAAATATGGCTCAAGAAATCTAACTGTTCTCTCTGCTTCATGGATTGAACTCTTCCTTGAAAACAATTCTTTAACAAAAAAAGTTAATCTGCATTCTGCATTTAAGAAAAATGGAGTCAAGGAGTTTCTGAAATCAACTATAAGATCGTATTTCCTGTTTTCTATAATTTTTATAAGAGTTTTTACCCCTGTTTTTTTATCCCAGATGTAAGTGTTTGAGAATAACGGATTTTTTTCTGCGAAAGCAGCAGCTCTTGGACCCACAACAAAATCAATGGAGGAATTCTCACAACAATCCTTGATCAACCTTATGGATGGCGAAATTAACAGATTATCTCCAATAGAACTTAAACCTATAATCAAAATATTTATTATATTTTTCGTCTTGTTTATTGAAAATCTTTTAAGCCCAAATTTAGGTATCATAATCATATTGATATAATAACATAGATTGAATTGCAGATTAATACGAATTTGCATTCAAAGTTAGAGTTTCGAGTGCCAGTATCATAAAAGGAAATAAAACAAAAAATTGATTCTTTTTTTTAGAGGGGAGAAAAACAAAGAAGATAAAGATGCCATACTATACAAAGCGGCTTGGTATAAAACACAAACCTCAGTATGGCACGTGAATCAAAAGTTGATGAAAACAGAATAAAAATTTAAAATATCAGTATGAAAAAGATGCTTATAACAGGCGAAACAATTCTCACAGGTGTTTTCGGTTGGCCAGTAAAGCATTCTCTTTCTCCAGTTTTTCAAAATGCTGCCTTTCATTTTTGCAACCTTAACTGGGTTTATGTGCCTTTTGAGGTAAGACCCGAACAGCTAAAAAACGCTGTTGAATCTATCAGAATCTTTGGAATAAAGGGAATCAATATAACAATTCCGCATAAGAAAGAAGTTGTCAGGTATCTCGATGCCGCAGATGAGGAAGTGCGGATTCTCGGTGTCGCAAATACCATAGTGAACGAAAATGGATTTTTGAAGGGATATACGACAGATGGAACTGGTTTTCTACATTCCTTGAAAGAAGATGGAAATTTTTCTCCAGAGAAAAAGCTTGTTTTTCTGTTTGGTGCAGGCGGTTCAGCATATGCAATAGCAGGGGCTCTTGTCAAATCCGGTATTTCTGGAATTTTGATATGTAATCGCACAATTGAAAAAGCGCAAATGTTGAAGGAACATCTTAAGAAAAATTTCAGATTTGAAAACGCAGAAATCATTCCTTTTGAAAAAAGAAACGACAGCAAAATATGGAAAAATGTTGACCTTATCGTTAATACTACTTCAGCTGGTATGAAAAATGATGATACCATTCTGGTGAAAGGCAATAATCTCAACGAGAAAGTATTTGTGTATGACATAGTTTACAACAGAGAAACCGCTTTGATTTTATCAGCGAAACAAAAAAACATCAGGTGTCTGAATGGTTTATCCATGCTTGTTTTTCAGGGCGCTGTATCTTTTACACTATGGACAAAAAAGAAAGCTCCAATAAAAGAAATGAAAAAAGCTCTATTCGGCTTTATAGAAAAATTGCAATTAAGGTAAAGAAGTGAAAATAGTTTTTGCAGGATTCAAAGGAACATGGAGAAAAGAAACAGCAATAATACTTGCAAAAAGATTGGGCAGGCAGTTGATTGATGTTGAACATATAATAGAACAACTGGAAAAAGACAGAATCGCCCATATATCTCAGGTTAAGGGAATAGAATATTTAAGAAACATCGAAAGCAAAATAATAGAGCAGTATGCTCTTTATGAAAACTGCTTAATTTCAGTTGGACCTGATGCTATTTCTTGTGAAAAATCGCGATACAGTTTGAAAAACAACGGCATCATTATATGGTTTACAGCAGAACCTGCTGTGATACTACTTCGCCTGCATCCTGAAAAAGAGAGTAAAACCCTGATAAAAAAACAACACGCCCTGGCGTATATGAGGCAGATGATAAGAGACCACGACTTTTCGCGTTTTGCCGATAGAATAATAGATACTTCTGCGCTTTCTGTTGATGAAACCGTCGACAGTGTTCAGCGGATGCTTGCATCTTTTTAATATCTTTTTGATTTTATTTATACAGCACCGCACCTGACTTAATTTCTACTGGTTTTCTATTTCAATATTCGCGCCGAGTCCCTTCATCACCTCAAAAAATTCCGGAAATGTAATTGAAACACATTCAGCAGTTGTAATAATCGTTTCGCCTCTGGCAATTAATCCTGCAAGAGTAAGAGCCATAACAATCCTGTGATCCTTATGTCCATCAACAACTGTGCCTTTCAAGAAACTTTTTCGAATTATCAAACCGTCTTCTATTTCTTGAATATCTGCGCCCATTTTTGAAAGCTCACGCGCCATTACCCTGATTCTATCTGTCTCTTTTATTCTCGCCTGAGGAACATTAAAAAGCTTTGTAGAACCTTCTGCGACACAACCAAGCACAGCCATAGCAGGTAACGCGTCCGGTGTTGCGTTTAAATCCATCTCCAGACCCTTCAAATCTCCTTTTGTAACTCTTATTCCCTGTTTTTCTTCATTAACGCAAGCGCCAAACTGTTTAAGATAATCAATAACCTTTTTGTCTCCCTGAACATCATTAACATCAATCCCTTTCACAAGAACATCTGATTCTGTAATGGCTGCTGCTACTAAAGGAAATGTGGCAGAACTCCAGTCGCCCGGTATTTCCCGCACAAAGGGTAAATATTCCTGCTTGCCGTTAATATAAAAATGGGATAAGTCTTCAGACTTTTCGTATTTTATTCCTTGAGAATCAAGCCATTTAAGAGTCATCTTCACATAAGGTATCTCATGAAGGTTTATGGCAATCAGCTCTGTGTCACCAGCAGCCAGAGGAGCAGATATTAGCAAAGAAGAAACGAATTGCGAGTTGATGCCATCAACCTTTGCTCTTCCTCCACATACAGGACCTTTTATTTTTACAGGGGGTTTTCCATTTTGATTTATTGAAAAAGCGTCTGCGCCAAGTTCTCTTAAAGCAGATAATAAAGGTTCAACAGGTCTTGTCCTTAATGATTCGTCTCCATCAAGTACAACATCAAAGTTTCCAAGAGCAGCTACACCACACATTAAATTAAATGAAGTTCCTGAATTCATAAGATCCAGTGCTTTTTCAGGTCTTTTTTGATTTCTGTTAAATCCGTCGACAGTCCAGAAACCTTTTTCAGTGCTTATTTTTGCGCCAAAAGCTCTGCACGCGTTAACAGCCGCCATCGTATCAAGGGACTCAAGAGGATGAAAAATTTTCGACTGTCCGGCTGACAGAGAAGCAATCACCACTGCCCTTATTGTGTGGGACTTACTGGCCGGTATCTCAACACAACCTTTTAAGATATCTGTTTTTTTTACCCTGAATATCATGACATATCCCCGCTTTTTATTATACTACAACTCTGGAAAAAATTAACGCTTTTTGTCCCTGTAAGAAACAAAATATGTTATAATTTTCTTTGAGCTGAAAAATGAAAAAAATAATTATTTCTCTTAAAAAAGAAAAATATCCGGTTTACCTGGATTGTCATTTAAGCAAACTTGGGTATCTGATAAAACAGCATAACTGCGGTGGAAAAGTGCTTGTAGTAACTGATGAAAATGCCGGCAAACTGTTTTCACAAATCGTTGTCAATTCTTTAAAAGCAGCAGGTAATAAAGTTAAGGTATTGACCGTAAAACCAGGGGAATCTTCAAAAACATTCAATGTCGCTTACAATCTGCTTAAAGAATGTTCTCTGTATCGTATGGAAAGAACCGATGTTATTGTTGCCCTTGGCGGCGGAGTTATCTGCGATCTTGCTGGTTTTGTATCATCCATTTACTTAAGAGGTATTCGGTTTGTATCAATTCCAACAACATTGCTGGCGCAGGTAGATGCCTCAATTGGCGGAAAAACAGCAATAAATCTGCCATGGGGAAAGAATCTCGTTGGCGCATTTCATCAGCCGTTTTTTGTTGTGATGGATTTTTCAACACTTGAAACCTTACCGGACAGAGAAATATCTCAGGGTATGGCTGAGGTTATAAAAAGCGCTGTTATCAGAAGCAAAAAGTTATTTAATTATCTAATAAAGATAGACGCATCGGAAACTCGCAAACATCTAAAATATTTTGTCCCCGAATGCGTTTTGATTAAAAAGCGTGTAGTTGAAACCGATGAAAAAGAGGAAAAAGGTATTCGTGAGATTCTAAACTTCGGCCATACCATAGGACATGCGATAGAAATAAACAGCAAGAAATTGAATCATGGTGAATCTGTCTCAGTTGGAATGGTAGGCGAAACATTTCTTGCTTTCAAAAAGGGAATTTGCTCCTATTCAACATTCGAAAAAGTTAAGTCTCTGGTAGAAAAGTACTGTCTCCCAACTAAAAGTGGTATTACAGCCGAAGCGGCTGCGAAATCAATGCTATTTGATAAAAAAACAAAAGACGGCAGATATAGATTTGTGTTGCCCGTGAGAATAGGTGCTGTTAAAACAGGGATTGAAATTACACCCGAGGAAATTATATCAAACTGGGAGAAATGGCAATGAATAAAATGGAACTTGATATGTTAAGAAAACAGATTGACAGGATTGATAGTGAATTGGTAAAACTACTAAACGAAAGGGCAGAAGTTGTTCGCAATATCAGCAAAGTGAAAGAAAATACTAACCTCCCGGCATTCGACCCTGCAAGAGAAAGAAAAATTATTACCAGAATCAGAAACCTCAACAAAGGACCGTTATCAAATCAAGATATAGAAAACATAATGTATGAAATCTTAAAGATGTACAGGTCTCTCTACAGGCCCCTTACTGTAGCATACTTTGGACCAGCCGGAACATTTACTCATCAAGCGGCCCTGTATCAATTTGGAGAAAAGAATACTTATGCATCGTGCAGAACAATTGAATATGTGTTCAGACAGGTTGAAAAAGGAAATGCGGATTACGGAGTTGTTCCGGTTGAAAACTCAAATGAAGGCATTGTCACTCATACTCTTGATATGTTTGTTGACAGCAATCTGAAGATCGCAGCCGAAATCATAATAAAAATTCATCATTGCTTGCTTTCCAGAGAATCCACGATAAAAAAGATTAAAAAGGTTTATTCTCATTCTCAGGCTCTTGCGCAATGCAAAAGATGGATTGAAGAAAATCTTCCTTCCACTGAACTTATAGAAACTGAGAGCACCGCGTATGCAGTAAATCTGGCAAGCAAAAGGAAGGGCACTGCTGCAATAGGTTCTGCAATCGCTGCAACCCTTTACAAAATGCGTATCGTCGCATCAAACATCGAGGATTACAGGGGAAATGTCACGAGGTTTCTCGTAATTGGCAGAACGGATTCCAGGCCAAGCAATGATGATAAAACATCTGTGATGTTTTCTGTAAAAGATAGAGTTGGAGCTCTTCATGATATGCTTGTGCCATTTAAAAAATATGGAATTAATTTAACAAGAATTGAATCCAGACCAACAAAGAAAAAGGCATGGGAATATATTTTCTTTATGGATTTTATCGGGCACAGAGATGATGTCAATGTCCGAAAGGCGCTTGAGGAACTTGAGAAAAACTGTACATTCCTCAAAATTTTAGGATCCTATCCTAAGGGAAATGAGGATTTGTGATAATACAGATGTTTTTATCTGGAAATAATAAATTTACGATAAAATTATAAAAACACTGATTGATTTCGAAAAATATCAAATCTACCTTCGCATTTCCCTTTCTCAGGGGAATGCAAATGAAACAAGCAGAGCAACAATGCTATAAAGAAATCAATCTGGTATGAGGAATGCTCAAATGAACACGATTGCTTACTGGAAAAAAATTGTCGACGATGCAACATACCGGGCAGAATATCCATTCGAAGGGGAATGGATTTCAATCGGAAAATGTTATCCCGTTAAGGGATTTGGGGGATGGGAAACCCCTGTAATCGCTCATGAAATAGCCCAGTATAATATAGAACAGGCAAAGCATCTTATTATTCAGTATCTCAAATATTCTATGAAAGAAGATAATAGCATGCTGGCAGCCAGGGTCATTGCTAAATCAGACGCTCTTTATTCGTCCACAGAAAAAGGAAGAATTTATAAATACAGTCATCCGCCTGTATGGAACTTTGTCGCAAAAAAAATTATAGAAAAGAAGTGGGACGAAAAATTCGCCATTTTTTGTTTTGAGTCAGGAATGAGAAATCTAAAATGGTGGGAAGAAAACAGAAAAGATAGAATTGGCTTATTCTGGTACTTTGACAGCTTTCCGGATGAGAAAAACTCCCCTGAGTCAGGTTATGAAAATTCTCCACGCTGGGATTTCACTGAACTAGGTCCTTTTCCCTGTATCGACCTTAACTGTCAGATCCTGTTATACATAGAAAATCTTATTTTTTTTGCTGACAAACTCGATAGGCAAAAAGAGAAACAAAAACTTACAATTGCGCACCAGGAGTTGAAAACCATTGTGCTGCGATATTTCTGGGATGAAATTGTTGGTGCTTATTGTGACTACGACCTTACAGGCATGAACGCAAAGAAAACAACAGCGTCTTTCTGGCCTTTGATAAGCGGTCTGGCTTCAACCGAAGATGCACATAGAATTGTATCTTTGCTGGAAAATCCAAAAGAATTCGCTGGAACAAAAGGTATACCTGCTGTTTCGCTTTCAGAACCAAAATTTGAACTTGACCTGTGGCGTGGTTGTATGTGGCCTTCTGAAACATTCTGGATTTGCGCGGGTCTTCAAAGATATGGTTTCAATGACCTGGCAGTCAATATCGCAAAAAAATGTATTGAAAATATTAATGAAATATTCAAATCTACTGGAAAATTCTGGGAATTCTATAATCCGGTGGATGGCGATATGTCTAAACTTAAAAGAAATAAATCCAGACAGGGACCATTTCCTGACTATCCGGCTTCTGTCCCTGTAATAAGCATTGAAAGAGTAATCACAGGAGAAAAGATATGTTAAACGATATAAAGTTTTTCCTACCGACAAAAGTGATATTTGGCAAAGAAAGCATAATAAATAATCTTTCGGAGGTTTCAAAATTTGGTAAAACAGCTCTTGTTATTACAGGTAGAAGATTCGCCCGTTCCACAGGTCTGCTTGATTCAGTATGTAATGCACTGAAGGATATCAAGATGAATTTTCATCTTTTTGAAGAAGTCACACCTGAGCCATCTATAGATGATTGTGCAAAGGCCGCACATATCGGCAAAATATGTGGTGCTGATCTGATTATAGCGATTGGCGGAGGTAGCGCAATGGATGTTGCTAAAGCCGCTGCTGTTTTAATAAGAAACGAAGGAAAACTTCAGGATTATTTTGGAGAAGAAAAATTTCAGAACGAACCTGTTCCTGTTATTGCTTTACCAACAACCTGCGGAAGCGGCAGCGAGGTCACAAAATACGCAGTAATCATTGATAATGATGCAAATACAAAAAAAACTGTTTCATCCGAAAAAATAATTCCAAAAATGGCTATTCTTGATCCTCTGGTTTTGAACACACTTGATGGCTCACTTATCGCAGGCACCGGTATGGATGCTCTCTGCCATGCAATAGAAGGATTCCTTTCAAAAAAAGCAAACCATCTCACACGGATTTTTTCACGAGAGTCGACCAGGTTAATTGGGGAAAACATCGTTAAAGCAAGTGATCGATCCCTTGAGCACGCCGAAAAGGTTTTTCTGGGATCATTGTACGCAGGTTTCGTTATTAATCACACCGGCACAATCTTCATCCATGGTATGGCATACGGATTAACAATAAGATACAAAATTCACCATGGAAAAGCAAATGCCCTCTGTCTTCCTTATTCATTACAGTTTTTGAAAACACACACCTATAAAGAAGAAGTTGAAGAAATTGAAAAAATCCTGAGTATCGACTCCATCTTCACCATGTATAAACAAATGCGACTGCCCCTAACATTACGGGAAGTCAATGTAAAGGAAAAAGATATTCCAATCCTGGCGGAAATGGCGGTCAAAGGATGCGAAAGGGCTTTTAAAAACATGAAAACAACATTCAGCAAGAACGATTTTGTTGAAATTTTTTCAATGATGTTATGAAGTTAATAACTTATTAAATTATGAAAATGAAGATTGTCAATATAAACCATTTTAAAAGCGAAAAAATAATACAATGCGTAATTGGCATAGGAAAATTTGATGGCTTTCACATAGGGCATCAGAAGATTGTCAGCGAAATAATTGAAATGTCAAAAATCTATGATTGCACGCCTGCAATTTTCACGATAAAAAACTACCCTGCTATTTCAATTTTGAACACCTGGAATGAAAGACTGAATGCCTTAAAAAACAGTGGCATCGAATTATGCATCTGGGCTGAATTCATCGAAATACAGAAAATCTCGCACCAGAATTTTTTGAAAAAACTTTCTGAGTTATTCAAAATTAAAGGAATCGTTGTTGGACATGACTTCAGGTTCGGATTTCATCGAAAAGGCAATATTGAGTTTCTCAAATCGTGGGCGAAGCAGAGTGGAGCAGCCATTAAATTATTCAGTCCGGTGGTAATAGAAGGTAAGGTTGTAAGCAGCAGCAAAATAAAACGGCTGATTAAATCCTCAAAATTTTCTGAGGCGAGAAAAATGCTGGGAAGATGGTACTCGCTGAAAGGCAAATGCATTTCAGGACGCGGAAAAGGCAAAAGCATAGGCTTCCCCACAATAAATCTTCAAATTGAAAACAGAAGTAATCCTCTTTCGGAAGGAATTTACGTCTGTCTGGTTAGATTACGACGCAGATTTTACAGAGCTATTTTTTTCTACGGGAAACCCTTAACATTTAATACAGTTTCATTTGAAGTGCATATTCCGAATATTGAAATAGGCGATTCATACGGCAAAAATTTCGAAGTTATCCCTCTGATAAAAATAAGAAATCCTGAAAGATTTAATAATGCTAAAGCGCTGGTTGAAGCCATAAGAAATGACATCGCTAAAATGAAGAAATTTTTTGAATCGACAGAATTTGACGAAATTCTCAAAAAGGTATAAAATTTTTTTACTCACCGCAGCTTATTTTCATAAGGGAGGAAAGATAAAATGGCAAAATATGTATATTTTTTTGGAGGCGGAAAAGCAGACGGCAATGAAAAAATGAAGGAACTTCTGGGTGGCAAGGGAGCAAACCTTGCGGAAATGGCCGGCCATCCTGATCTACAATTACCTGTTCCACCAGGATTCACGATCACAACTGAGGTTTGCACATATTATTATAAGAACAAAAAAAACTATCCAAAAACTTTGAAGAAAGAGGTTCAAACCGCTCTAAAAAAAGTTGAAAAACTTATGGGTCGCTCATTCGGAGACCCTGAAAATCCATTGCTTGTTTCTGTTCGTTCCGGCGCAAGAAGGTCAATGCCTGGAATGATGGAAACAGTCCTGAATATCGGCCTCACCAGTAAAACCATTCCGGGATTGATAAAACAGAGCGGCGGCAATGAAAGATTCGTATATGATGCCTATAGAAGACTGATTATGATGTATTCTGATGTTGTAATGGAAAAAGCCCAGGGCATCGAACCCGAAGATGGCAAAGGCGTAAGAAAACTTATGGACGAGAAACTCGAAGAACTCAAAAAACAAAAAAACTACAAAAGCGATACAGAGTTAACAGTAGAAGACCTGAATCTTTTAATTAAAGAGTTTAAGCATCTCGTTAAAGAAAAATTTGGAAGAGAATTCCCGGATGATCCTGTTGAACAACTCTGGGGCGGCATTGGAGCCGTTTTTGCTTCGTGGAATGGCAAACGCGCGGTTGAATACAGGCGCATAGAAAAAATACCTGATGACTGGGGAACAGCTGTTAACGTCCAGACGATGGTTTTTGGAAATATGGGCGATGATTCCGCCACAGGAGTTGCCTTTACCAGAAACCCGGGAACAGGCGAACACCAGTTCTATGGCGAATACCTTGTTAATGCTCAGGGAGAAGATGTGGTTGCGGGTATTAGAACTCCTGCGCCGATCAACCAGTATTCAAAAAATGAACAGAGCAAACACCTGCCGACTCTTGAATCCCTGATGCCAGATGTATACAAACAGCTCGACAGGATTCAGAAAAAACTTGAAAAGCACTACAGAGATATGCAGGACATTGAATTTACAATTGAAAAAGGACGGCTCTTCATACTTCAATGCAGAGTAGGAAAAAGAAACGGCGTCGCGGCCGTCAGAATGGCTGCCGATATGCACAGAGAAAAACTCATCGATGCTGAAACAGCCGTAATGAGGGTCGCGCCATCACAACTTGTTGAACTGCTTTTGCCGATGATCGATCCAAAAGCAGAAGCAACAACAAAACCCATAGCAAAAGGATTGCCTGCCGGCCCTGGCGGAGCCATTGGCAGAGTCGTTTTTACATCAAAAGACGCAGTTGAATGGGCGCAACGTGGAGAAAAAGTAATACTTGTAAGAGAAGAAACTTCTCCTGAAGACGTGGATGGTATGCACAAAGCCCAGGCGATACTCACGAGCAAAGGCGGAATGACATCTCATGCGGCGCTGGTGGCCAGAGGATGGGGCAAGTGCTGCATTGTAGGTTGTTCGGATATAGAATTGGCGGCTGATAACAAATCTTTCAGAACAAAAAGTGGCAGTGTAATAAGCGAAGGTGAATGGATCTCGCTCAATGGCACAAAGGGACTTGTTTATAATGGAAAATTGCCTCTTGTGGATATTGACCTTGATCACAATCAATCTTATGGCGAATTTATGAAAATAATCGACAGGGTGAGGAAATTAAAAGTACGCGCCAATGCTGATACTCCTGAGGATGCGGGAAAAGCCTTAAAATTCGGAGCGGAAGGCATAGGTCTTTTCAGAACAGAACACATGTTTTATGGAGAAGGCAGCGATAAACCTTTGTTTTTGCTCAGAAAAATGATTATGAGCAAAACGGTAGAAGAAAGAAAAAAAGCTCTCGACGAACTTTTCCCATTTGTGAAAAATGATATAAAAGCCACGCTTGAAGTTATGAATGGTTATCCGGTAACGATTCGATTGCTCGACCCGCCACTTCATGAATTTGTTCCTCATGATGAAGAAAAACTTTTAGCCCTTGGCAGGGAACTCAATATAAATATCGAAGAATTGAGAAGGCGAGCAGATTCATTGAGAGAAAGCAACCCGATGCTCGGACACAGAGGGGTTAGACTCGGCATCACTTATCCCGAAATCTCTGAAATGCAGTTTCGGGCTATCCTCGAGGCAGCAGGAGAGCTGATCCTCTCGGGAAAGAAAGCATTGCCAGAAATAATGATCCCTGTCACTTGCTCTGTTAACGAGCTCACCCATCAAAGAAAAATCTTCGACCGTGTCTATAAAGAAGTATGCTCGCATCTCGGCCTGAAAAAGATACCTTTTATGTTCGGAACAATGATAGAAATTCCGAGAGCGGCACTTACAGCCGGCAGAATGGCTGAAGTCGCAGAGTTTTTCTCTTTTGGAACAAACGACCTCACACAGATGGGGTTCGGCTTTTCCAGAGACGACATAGGCGGTTTTTTACCCGACTACATTGGAGAAAAAATCCTTCCATCCGACCCGTTCCAGACCATTGATCAGGAAGGCATTGGAGAACTCATTTCCACAGGCATTCAAAGGGGCAGAGCAACAAGAAACAATCTTAAGGTCGGCATATGCGGCGAACACGGCGGAGACCCGGATTCAGTAAAATTCTGCCACAGGGTCGGAATGAACTATGTTTCCTGCTCTCCTTTTAGAGTGTGTATCGCGAAACACGCCGCGGCCCAGGCAGCGGTGGAAGAAAAGAAAGATATCAGGAAAAAGAAAAAATAATTAAGTTATGAAGTAGTGAAGTTGCGAAGTTAATATTATATTAACTTCATAATGCAGTCTATATTTAAACTTCGTTAAAATTTGAAAGAGATCTCATAGTAGAAAAATACGACCAGATCATTGCGGCACCTATTCGAACCCGCTTCCAGGAAAAAATGATTCTTTTGAATTTTATTCGGGGTCAGAGGTAAAAAAGATTTTGAGAGTTCATCTGCTTTTTTTTACTCGTCTTACCGCATTCGGGAAAGGGCAGGGGGGGACTGCAGATATACCCTGATTTCCAAAATCCACTACAATTCCCTGCAGAAATAGAACAAGAAAAATTCGCACTCAAAACTGGAATTGCGGATGCAGAAGAATGTCCCACCTGAAAAGCATTCTCCTGAATCGCCACAACATCGTACTATACCAACACTATGAAGTACCCCTGAAAATCAACAAAAATAAAACCCTTTCCTTAAAAAAATAGGATTATTTTCATCGCGCTCTTAATTTCTTCGTTTATTCTTGCAGTATAAAAAAAATAATAAACCCGACCCTGTAATTGAAGTCTAATTTATGGATACACCAAACAAAAAAATTCCAATCGAGTGAAACATAAATTAAAGACCGAAATAAACTCAAAAAGAATCAGGGCGCCAGATAACCCGTTATCCATGAAAAAAGCTCTTTCGACTTATGCCAGAAAAAACGTAAAAAATTTAAGATCCTGATTTCGCTTGCCGGAATACCTGACTGGTGCTATAATCAAAACATCGGGAATAACGACATTAAGAAAAAGGTTAAACTTTTTCTGCTAAGTAATTGAAATTCAACAAAAAAGGAGGCATTATGGACAGAAAGGAATTCTTAAAAACAGGTATTGTTGCGACCCTTGGATTAATTGCCTCAAAATATACAAGGATTTCAGAAACTCCATCTGTGGCGGCTGAATCCTCATCAGAAATTTTTATTTCAAAAAATGGTTCACCTGAAGAAATGACATTTCGCGTAGTAAAAGCGATGGGCGCTATCAATAAATTCGTCAAAAAGGGAAGCAAGGTTGTCATAAAACCCAATATCGCATGGAACAGGACCCCAGAGCAAGCGGCGACAACCCATCCTGAAGTTGTCGGAGCCCTGGTGAAAATGTGCAGAAATGCGGGTGCTTCTTCTATTATTGTGACAGATGTAACCTGCAACCCATGGCAAACAACATTTGTCACAACAGGCATCAAGGATGCTGTCGAAAATGCTGGAGGAACAATGAGGGCTCCTGAAAAATTCAGAACAGTGTCTATTCCGAATGGCGCAGTGCTCAAAGAAGCCAGTATACTTGAAGATATCCTTGATGCTGATGTGCTTGTAAATGTTCCTGTTGCAAAAGTCCATGGCTCTCAGGCAAGAATAACAATTTCAATGAAAAACTGGATGGGAGCAGTCAGGGATAGAGGGTTTTTCCATAGAACAGATCTTAATCAGTGTATTGTTGATATTTCTTCTTTTTTGAAGCCAGCCTTTACGATCGTTGACGCCACAAGAATCCTCCTTACAAGAGGTCCGCAGGGACCAGGCGAAGTAAAAGAAACCAGAACTGTATGCGGAGGACTGGATTTTGTTGCCCTTGATGCCTATGGAGCGACACTGCTTGGAGTAAATCCATCAGAAGTCAGGCATCTGCAGATAGCAGAGAAGATGGGTCTTGGCATCGCAGACCTTTCAAAAGTCAAATTAACCTATGTTTGAAAAATTCTTTTTACATAACGGACTGAAAAAAAGGTTGATCTTTAGAAGATTGGTTCAACTTACAAGCATTTTCTTTTTCTTCTTTCTTTTGCACAAGACCGCTGTTTTCCCTTTACCTGAAAAAATTCCTGTCACTATGTACTTCAAAATTAATGGCTTACTCGCGCTGGAAACTCTTATCAATTCAGGTAAATTCTTTATTTTTCTGTTGCCTGGATTTATTATGATTTTATTAATTATTATTGCGGGTAACTTTTTTTGCTTCTGGTTGTGTCCGCTCGGCGGAAGCATTGATTACCTTAATTTGCTTGTCTTCAGAAGATTATGGAAGGTTTCGTTTACCTCGCCAAAAATATTAAGAAAAACAAGCCTCTGGATTCTTATTTTTGTTCTCGCATCTTCTCTTAGCACGCTTATTTTTTCATTTCCTTACACGGGATTTATCTTTGATCCTTTTGTTATCCTCGGTCAGGCGATGACAGGGGTGAAATTATGGGTTGTTTTTTTGTCCATAATAGTACTCAGCAGTGTGCTTTTTCCGCGGTTATGGTGCAACTACGTTTGTCCGCTCGGAAGATTTTACACATTAACAGGAAATATTTTGAAAAAAAGGAAAAAGGGTGAATAGAAAGGAATTTTTGGTATCTCTTACAGCAGTTGCCATTGCCATTTTACTCCCTGGTACATTAATAAAGAGATTTAGAAAAAACTTCCTTATCAGACCTCCTGGCTCAGTTGAAGAAAAATTCTTTTCAAAACTCTGTGTCAGGTGCGGACAGTGCATAAGAGCATGCCCGGCAAAATGTTTGAAGCAGGTTCGTCTGGAAAGATCTTTTGAAAACGGGACAACTCCTGAAATAATTCCAAGAGAACAGGGCTGTATTCTGTGTCAGAGCTGCGGCAAAGTTTGTCCGACAGGAGCAATCAGAAATGTTAACCAGGAAACAATAAAAATCGGAACCGCCAGGATTTATGAAAACCAATGTCTGGTATGGACACATCAAAAGGAGTGCCTGGTCTGCCTTGAGTTCTGTCCTGTACATGCAATATATCTTGATGGACAGGGTAGGCCCATTGTCAATCCTGAAATATGCACTGGCTGTGGTCTCTGTGAAGAAAATTGTCCCGTCACAACAAAAGAGGCAGCCATAAGGGTTACAAACAAAGGCGAAAAAAGGGTCTATATCTATAATGGAAACTATGCTTAGCATAACAATCAGGAGGTGAATATGAACTTAGGTGCTCAGGAACTGATTTTAATAGGACTGATAGTCCTGCTTCTTTTTGGAGCAAAAAGATTGCCAGAGATCGGCAGGTCCTTCGGCAAAGCGATTGGAGAATTTAGAAAAGGACTCAAAGAGGTGGAAAAGAATGTAGAGAACGAAAAAGAAAAAGATAACAAGAATGAGGAATGAAAAATTCTGCCCAGAATGGAACATTTCTTGATCACCTTGAAGAGCTCAGAAAAAGGATTATTCTTGTCCTGATATGGTTTTCTCTTGCTTGTATTTTATCCTATGTCTTTAATAAACATATACTTAAGTACATTGTCAACCCACTTCAAAACCTTCAAAAAAACCCTGTTTTCATTTCTCCAGTAGAACCATTTCTTTCTGTTATAAAAATAGTGCTTTTTTCAGGGTTATTACTCAGCTATCCATTTATACTTTATCAAACATATGTATTTGTAAAACCAGCACTTACCAGACAACAAGGAAAAATGCTTGGTCTGTGCCTTTTTATAGGAGTTATCCTTTTTTATTCTGGAATATGCCTCAGTCACCTTGCAATTGTTCCAGCAGGCCTTAAAATCCTTTTTGGATTTGGAGCCGGCATCATGGAACCAATGATTACAATAAACCAGTATTTATCTTTTATAATCTGGATGAACCTTATTCTGGGACTTATTTTCCAGATTCCAGTGGTCATGTTCTTTATGGGAATCTCTAGAATCATTGAAATTGACTGGCTCAAAAAAATGAGAAGGATTGCATATGTCGTCATATTCGTCATTGCAGCTCTTATTACTCCTACAATAGATGGCTTTACGATGCTGATAGTATCCGGAATCATGATTCTTCTTTATGAGATTACGTTAATTTTAATGCGGTTCACCTTAAAGCGTAATGCACTGAAAAAATGATACTTAAGTAAATCTTATTAAAAAAAATTTTTAATTATAACATTCCTGGCATTTTAATGTATCTATAATAACATTGAACAACATCCTACAAGGTAGCCGCACCATAAAAGTTTACATAATATATCTTATGCGACATTAGAAAACTTAAACGCCTGTAAATCAAATACTTGAACCTATTAAATATATTTTATTCAGAGTTATTCACAACCAGAACAAAACTGAGTCTATCAAATTTTCGTATTTTGATGCAGTGCGGATATAGGCTAATAAAAACATTATTGATAAAAACAGGGGTTTTGGTAAAACAAAGACTTTCTGTGGCTTTATTTTTGTTTTATTGACCCTTTTTTATCAGTCGAACCATTTCTTGAACGGCTTCGTAAAGTCCTGTAAACAGAGCCTTGCATATGATGCTGTATCCAATATTAAACTCTTCTATCTGCGGTACTTTGAGCACCGGAAATATGTTTTTGTAATCAAGTCCATGTCCGGCATGCACCTTGAGTCCTGTTGACATTGCATATTCTGCGGATTTTAAAATCCTGTCAAGCTCCTTCTGCCAGTTTTCTTCCTGATTTGCTTCAAAATATTCAGCATATCTGCCCGTGTGAATTTCTATTGCGTCAGCGCCTGCTTCTCTGGACGCGTCGATCTGCTCAAATTCAGGTTCAATAAACGTGCTTACAACAATGTTTCTGTCATGAAACAGTTTTACTGTCTCTTTAAGCTTTGTTTTATTTTTCAACACATCCAGGCCACCCTCTGTTGTAAGTTCCTCTCTTTTCTCTGGCACAAGGGTAACCTGCGCAGGTACGACCTTCAGCGCAATTTCAATAATCTCATCGCTCATTGCCATTTCAAGATTAAGAGTTTTCACTGTGTTTTTGAGCTGGTATACATCCCTATCCTGAATGTGCCGCCTATCTTCCCTTAAGTGGCAGACAATCGAGTCGCATCCAGCGATTTCACATATTCCTGCAGCTACCACAGGAACTGGAAACATTCCTCTTCTTGCCTGTCTGAGTGTTGCGACGTGGTCGACATTAACTCCCAGTTTTTTCATGATAACCTCCCCTGGCAATTATTGATCTCAGTTCTTTGATTAAAAGACGATTTTCAAACGGTTTTCCTATCGTTATTCTAATAAAATTATCTTTCATACCAAAACCAGCCATAGGTCTGAGAATAATCCCTTTTTCTTCAAGTTCTTTGCATATAGTTCCTGCATTAAGCTTATGACTGCAAAATATAAAATTTGCCTGGCTTGGAAAAACATTAAAGCCAAGATTTTTCAGGTTTTCTGCGAGAAATTTTTTCTCTTTCCTGTTGTTTATCAAAGATTTTTCCACAAAAACGTGATCATCAATGGCGGCGAGCGCTGCATATTGAGCCAGTGATGTTGTGTTAAATGGCGGTCTTATCTTTTCCATTGTTTTTATTATGTCCTGCGTAGCAATTCCATAGCCAATTCTTAACCCCGCAAGCCCATATATTTTTGAAAAGGTTCTTGTTACTATCACATTCTTTCTTCCAAGCCAATCGATACAGGATCCAAACTGCGGGTCTTCGGCATACTCAAAATATGCCTCGTCAGAAAGTATAACGATTCTTTCCGGGATGTTTTTCATAAATTTCTCTAACTGTTTCTTATTTATATGCGAACCTGTGGGATTGTTTGGATTGCACAATATCACAATTTTTGTTTTTCCTGAGATTTTTTCAAAAAAAGATTCTATGTTATATCTCATATCACTGTTCAATTTAACCGTAACGGGTATGGCGCCAAAAGCATGGGCAAGAATTTTGTAAATGATAAAGGACGGACTGGGAAAAACAATTTCATCCCCGGGCTCGCAAAAAGACTGGATTGCCATGCTTATTATCTCGCTTGAACCGTTTCCAACAATTATTTGATCGTTTCTTGTTTTCAATAAGCAGGCGAGTTTTTCCTTCAATTCAAAAGCGGAACCCTCCGGGTATCTATTAATGCCCGACAATTTTTTCTTTATCGCTTTTAATGCCTCTGGAGATGGTCCAAAAGGATTTTCATTCGACGCAAGCTTAATGATTCTTGAAATACCTTTTTCCCTGAAAAGAACTTCTGCTGGTTTACCTGGGACATATGGTTCTATTAATGAAAGACTCTTTCTTGCTAATTTGTTAATTGATACTGCCATTTTATCAGATCTCCAGTCCAACAAGTTTTCTCACACCTTTCATTGTTTCTTCTGCGACAGATGATGCTTTTTTTGAACCCTCGCGCACAATTTCCCATACCTGTTCTGCGTCTTTTTCAAGTTCTTTCCTTTTTTTCTGAATGGGTTCAAGATATTCTATCAGTTCTTCTGCCATTTGCTTCTTACATTCCACACAACCTATCTCCGCTTTTAAACACTGCTGTTTTATCTGTTGATACTGCTTTGAAATAAGTTTTCTATAATCAAAAACCGCGCATTCGTCAGGATGTCCGGGGTCTTTTCTATAAAGCCGTTTTTGGTCGGTAAACATTTTTGAAACCTTTGCACGAATTTGTTCGTCTGAATCTTTCAAGAATATAGCATTTCCATAGGATTTACTCATTTTCCTGCCATCTATTCCCGGAACCTTTGGCGTCTCTGTCAACAGTTCTTTTGGTTCAGGAAAATAATTTCCATAAAGATAGTTAAATCTTCGGGCAATCTCTCTCGTAAGTTCAAGATGTGGAAGCTGATCAACGCCTATTGGCACATATTCCGCTCGATAAATAAGAATGTCAGCCGCCTGAAGTACCGGATAACCAAGAAAACCATAAGTGGCAATGTCTCTTTCCTGCAACTGCTGCATCTGTTCTTTATAAACAGGATTTCTCTCAAGCCACGGAATGGGAACAAGCATTGAAAGAATCAAATTCAGTTCAGCGTGTTCTTTGACCATGGATTGGACAAATACAACCGACTTTTCATAATCAAGCCCACAGGAAAAAAAATCAAGCGCAATTTCGAATGTGTTATTCCTTATCTCGCCCGGATTTTGATACTCCGTGCTTAATGCATGCCAGTCGGCAATCATATAAAAACACTGGTATCCCTCATCCTGAAGTCTCTTCCAATTTGCCAGAGCTCCGAACAGATGGCCTATATGCAGAGGTCCTGTCGGCCTCATTCCACTTAATACCTTTCCTTTATCAGAAGTTATTAAGTTCATAATTTCATATCCTTTTTTTGCCTTTTGAAAAATTGTTGAAGGATTTTTCTATGATCGAACGCCATATTGTCCGGAAGTTCTTCCTGCGAAAAAATCCCCACTCTGGAAGCGTCATCTCCCGCCTTTAGAGTTCCCCTTCCTTCCGCTGTATAAACAATGGAAATTGTGTGAAAGCGAGGGTCCCTGCCTGGATCTGAAAAAACACCGAATAACTCAAGATTTCTAATATGAAGCCCGGTTTCTTCCAAAGCTTCCCTTGCTGCTGCGTTTTCAGCTGATTCGCCATAGTTTATGAATCCGCCGGGTATCGCCCACCCCGGAGGTGGATTTTTTCTGTAAACAAGCACCACACCCTTATCTTTCTTTATAATCGCGTCCACCGCCGGATAGGGGTTCTTAAATGTTTTTGACGAAAGGCTCACAAGCAACGGTTCAACCTCCTTCAGACATATTCTGAAATCCTTTTCATCCGCAATCATTACCACCGCTTCTTTAAATGCATTCTGTTCTGACATTTGTAGCATTTCCTCGACAAAAATGCGCCATCCTTCTTTAATCGGCACGTAATCACTTCCCCTTTTTGAAAATACAAGCTCCAGATGATCGCAAGGTTGTCCTGCAGCGGAAAAAATAAGTTTTTTAATTTTTTCTCTGAATTTTTCCACACCCTGACTCTCAGCGAAAGATGGCCAATCTATTTGTATTTTTCTTTTAGAATTTCGGTTATCAAAAATTATGATTGCGTCGGCGAATATGTTTTTCCCTGTATTTTCGCAGACAAATTCGATCCCCTTTCCACCTATGTAATATCGCACTTTTTCCATTATCATTAACTTAATAACTTATGAACTTCTGATATCTAAAATTTGTACCCAGACGCTTCTTGTTCTGGGTCCATCAAATTCACATAAAAATATTCCCTGCCAGACGCCTAAAGCAAGATTTCCGTCCTGAACAATGATTGACACTGATTGACCCACTATGCTCGACTGAATATGCGCGTCTGAATTACCTTCTGAGTGCCTGTATCCAGAATTTTCGGGAACCAGTTCGCAAAGAAAAAAAAGCAAGTCATCTCTAACCGAAGGGTCCGCATTTTCATTAATCGTAATCCCGCATGTCGTGTGAGGTATGAATACAAAACACAGACCAGTTTTGACATTACTTCTCTGAACTATTGAAGACACCTGGCCTGTGATGTCAACCATCTGTTTTCGTTTCGTGGTTCTGATTACTATCTTTTCCATGGGTCCTAACTCAGGAGGCGTAAAATGCGCTGTACGCAAGATGGGTCGAATAGATGTCAGCTTTGCTTGTAACTTCAAACGGGGCATGCATTGATATTACTCCGGTTCCACAGTCGATAGTGGGTATATTCAGTCTCGCAAGAAAAGTCGCAACAGTCCCACCTCCGCCCTGCTCCACTTTTCCAATCTCCGAAGGTTGCCAGTGTACCTTTTTTTCGTCAAATATCTTCCTGATCCACGCAATGTATTCTGCTGACGGCTCAGTGCTGCCTGCTTTGCCTCTTGCTCCGGTAGTTCTTTCCACGCAAACGCCGTGGCCAATCCTTGCCGTATTTCTGGAATCATACGCTTCTCTGTATCCGGGGTCAAAAAGCGACGAAACATCCGCTGATAATGCCCTGGAGTTTTCATAGATATGCATTATGTTTTTCTTAAATCCGGTTTTTTCTGCAATCTCTTCAAGGAAAAACTGAAGAAAGGTTGATTGAGCGGAAGTGCTTCCATAACTGCCAATTTCTTCCTGATCAACAAGAATGCAGAAAGCGCTCTTCGCGAGGTTCTTTTTTTCGACAAGCGCCCTCAAACACGCGTATGAACAGACTCTGTCATCCTGGCCGTATCCTAATATAAGGCTCCTGTCAATTCCAAGGTCCCTCGCCTCACCCGCTGGAACCATTTCAAACTCGCTGCTTATAAGATCATCTTCTTTGATTCCATATGTTTTGTTTAGTATAGAAAGAAGATTATTCTTCACTGGCTCCTTTTCTTCTCTGGAAGGAATTGTAGCAACCAGGATATTCAAATTTTCACCTGGAAACCCTTCTTCGATTGTCCGTTTTACCTGGTCCTTTGCGAGATGGGGTAGTAAATCAGTGATAGTAAATACCGGGTCTCCAGGATTGTCTCCTATCTCAATTGTTTTTTTCTCGCCTGTTTTAAAGACAACCACGCCATAAAGAGCAAGCGGTATTGTTAACCATTGATATTTCTTAATCCCGCCATAATAGTAGGTTTTAAAAAAAGCAATTCCTTCATCCTCATAGGCAGGACTTGGCTTTAGATCAAGTCTTGGCGAATCTATATGAGCCACAATAAATCTTGCGCCCGACTCAATTCCTTCTTTTCCCATAATTCCAAAGATAACCTGTTTATTTTTATTCACCTTAAAAATCCTGTCCCCTGGCGAAATCTTTTTAAGTTCAGATATCTCCTTAAATCCCGAATTCCTCGCAATTTTCACGGACGCTTCCAAAAATTTTCTTTCTGTCTTGTTGCGGGATATGAACTTTCTATACTCCTCTGCGAAGTCAAACGCCTTTTCTATATCCTTATCATTCCATGTCTTCCATGCATTAGTTTTAAGCATATTTCCTCCAGTAAGGCAAACTGGACAAGTGCTTTATTTATACATATGTAATTGTAATTATAAACGCCATAGCCGTCAACTTACCAGTTCTCCCATACAAGAACTTCATCAAGGGATTTTTTTTGCGGGCAGACAGTTTCCTTACTGGCATAACCGAGTGCGATAATGGAAACCAGTTTCAACCCTTCAGGAGCTCTCACTACTTTTGCGACATCATCAGTATATGGCTTTTTATCGCCTGCTATCCAGCAACTTCCAATCCCATATGCCTGAGCACCTATCAGTATATTTTCAGTAGCGGCACAGCCATCCTCAAGATAATATTTGGTGTTTTCACAAAAAACCAGTATGCAGCAGGAAGCGTCTTTAAGAAACTTGCCATAATCAGTCAGTCCAGCAATCGATTCAAGAACAGGCCTTTTTGTTATTACAACAAACCTCCATGGTTGAAGATTTCTTGCTGTTGGCGCAAGTCTTCCGCAATCCACAATATTCTTAATGATATTTTCAGGAATTTCCGCCCTTCTGAACATTCTGACGCTTCTTCGCTTTTTGATAATTTGAATGACTTCGTCCACTGACATATTTTTTCCTCCCCTTGAACTTAAGAAAAAAAGCATTCTGACGATTTCCTATCTGTTTCATTTCACCAGTCAACCCCTTTTTTTGCGCACATTGCAGGATAGGGATGCTTTATGCAGCGCATTTCAGTGACAATATCTGCAATTTCAATTATACCTTCCGTAATACCCCTGCCTGTAAGTATAAAATTTGTTATGGGATCCCTTCTTTTTGCGCCGTCTATAAATGAAATAATCTCAGTGTCATTTAGAAGTTTGTCTCTTACACTAACCAGAATCTCATCCAGCACAAGAAGATCGCATTTTTTTATTGCAGAAAATTTCTTCAAAAATCTATCCCACTCACTTCTGAAGTACTTTCTGAACTTTTCTTCCTCCAGGTCCTTTGAAAAGGCGGGATGTTCACAACAAAACATCAATACCCTGCACCCCCTTATTTTTTTCAATGTTCTAAATTCTCCAGAGGAACCTTTTTTGAAAAAAGCACAATAGACAACCTTTTTTCCCCATCCTGCCATTCTTGTCGAAATTCCGATGGCAGCAGATGTTTTTCCTTTTCCATTCCCTGAAAAAACAATTACAAGACCTTTCTCATTCATCAAAATTCAATGGGCTTGCCGATTTCCGCTGATTTATAAATATTCTGGATAATTTTTATAACTGTAATGATTTCCTTTGGAGTGGTTATTGGCTGCGTATTATTCTTCACGCAACTTACAAAATGTTCAATTTCCGCGTGATAAACATTTCTGGACGGAAATTCAACAGTCGTATCAGCGACAACTCCATTGAGATCACTGTAAATTTTAAGCGGAGGCTGTGACGAAGTTGAATACTGAATGCCAGATTTAGTTCCAAAAAGCGCTATTTTCAAGCCGGTTTCTGAATTTCCAGCCCAGCTCGATTCCAAAAACAGAGTTGCATCATTCTTGAATTTTATCAATCCAGCAGCAAGGTCTTCAACATCGAATATTCCAGTTGGCCTGTCTCCTACCCTGCTCCAGACAGGGGGCCAACCGCCATCAACCGCCTGGTTTTTAAACTTATTATATGTTACTCCCAGAATCAAATCTGGTTCAGGGCATCCCATAATATAAATCATAAGATCAAGTATGTGGACACCCACATCAATAAGTGGACCACCTCCGGCTAATTTTTTTGTTGTGAACCATGTTCCAAGGCCAGGTATACCCCTTCTTCTTAAATACGATGCCTTTGCATAATATATTTCGCCCATCTGTCCATTTTCAGCCATTTTCTTCATAAACTGACTGTGTGGCGCGAACCTGTGGCAGAATGCCACCATAAATTTACTTCCTGTTTGCTTTGCTGTTTCAACAATCATTTCTGCTTCTTCCACATTCATCGCAACCGGTTTTTCGCAAATAACGTGTTTACCGGATTTCAAAGCTGCTATGGCCTGCTGAGCATGAAACGCGTTGGGAGAACATATACTGATGATATCTATGGGTTCTTTCAAAATATCTTCCCAGTTCACAAATCTCTTTAGAATCCCGAATTTCTCAGCAACGAAAGCAAGTTTCTCCTCATTTGGATCGCTTATCGCAGCAATTTCAACATCCGATAGCTGCCTGAACCCATCTATATGAGAATGAGAAATCCCGCCCGCGCCAATAATTCCTGCCTTCAATTTTTTCATTTCTTCCCCCTTAAATTTACGGTACAATTTTTAGTTATTCAATATTATATCAAGGTAGAAATATATGTAAAGAATATTTCTTTCCCGCCCTTAGAACAACAATTGAAAAATGTAAAAGATTGTTGTATACTTTCACATTGCTGGTTGAATAATGTTAGCGAGTTAAGAATATAAGAAAGGAAAACATGGAAAAAATAAAAAAATATGATCCCTCATCAATAGAACCAAAATGGCGTAGAAACTGGGAGGAAAAGAAAATTTATTGCACTGATACTAACACTTCCTCAAAAAAATACTACTGTCTTGATATGTTCCCCTATCCATCAGGCTCAGGTCTTCATGTGGGACACTGGAGAGGATATGTTCTTTCAGATGTGCACGCTCGATATAAAAGATTACAGGGATATCACATTCTGCATCCGATGGGCTGGGATTCTTTTGGGTTGCCTGCTGAAAATGATGCCATTAAAAAAGGCATACATCCGAGAATAAGTACCAGAAATAATATTGAAAACATTCGGCGACAGCTAAAAGAAATAGGCGCAATGTATGACTGGACAAAAGAGATTAACACCAGCGATCCAGAATATTATCGATGGACTCAGTGGATTTTTCTTCAGATGTACAAAAAAGGACTCGCGTACAGAGCCGAGATGCCAATCAACTGGTGCCCGAACTGTAAGACAGGCCTTGCCAATGAAGAGGTAATAAATGGGAATTGCGAGAGATGCGGAAGCAGTGTGACAAGAAAAAAAATGATGCAATGGATGCTGAGAATAACCGCATACGCTGACAGGTTGCTTTCAGATCTGGATCGTCTTGATTGGCCGGAAAAAGTTAAAACAATGCAAAGAAACTGGATAGGAAAAAGCGAAGGCGCAAGTATAATTTTCAGGATTGACAACGATTCAAAAACAGAGCTTGAAGTATTTACAACAAGACCTGATACTCTTTTCGGTGCCACATATGTTGTTCTTGCTCCAGAACATCCTCTAACATTAAAAATAACAACATCGGATAAAATGTCTGAAGTTAAAAAATACATTGAAGAAGCGCTTACAAGGTCTGATATCGAAAGGACCCAAATTGCAAGAGAAAAAACTGGCGTCTTTACCGGCGCATACGCAATTAACCCGACCAACGGCAAAAAAATTCCAGTCTGGATAGCCGATTATGTTCTGGCTCATTATGGCTCTGGAGCAATCATGTCTGTTCCCGCGCATGACCAGAGAGACTTTGAGTTCGCAAAGAGATTCAATCTGCCAGTTATCGAGGTGATCTATAGCGCAAACGCAAAAAGAAACAGTGATGGTTCGCTTGCCGAAGCCTACCAGGGTCCTGGGAAATTGATAAATTCGGAACAATTTGATGAAGTTGATTCAGAAAGGGCAAAAATTGAAATTGTGAAATGGCTTGAAAAAAACAAAAAAGCATCTTTTAAAATCACTTACAAATTGAGAGACTGGGTCTTTTCAAGACAGAGATACTGGGGAGAACCAATTCCAATCGTTTATTGCGAAAAATGCGGGATTGTCCCTGTTGATGAAAAAAACCTGCCGGTGCTTTTGCCTGAGGTTGAATCTTACAAACCGACTGGTACTGGAAAATCGCCCCTTGCAGGCATAGAAACGTTTGTTAAAACATCCTGCCCGGAATGTAAAGGACCTGCAACAAGAGAAACAGATACAATGCCTCAGTGGGCTGGTTCTTCGTGGTATTTTCTCAGATACCCGAATCCAGATCTTAAGACAGCCGCGTTCGACAGAAAAGTGGTGGATAGATGGTTGCCAGTCGATTGTTATATTGGGGGCGTTGAACATGCCATACTTCATCTGTTATATGCAAGATTCTTTACCAAATTTTTGTATGACATCGGCGCTATCGGTGTTGACGAACCTTTTCTAAGATTGTTCAATCAAGGCATGGTTACAAAATTCAGCGAAAAAACTAGAAAGCTTGAAAAAATGTCAAAATCCAAAGGAAATGTTGTAAACCCCGATCCACTCGTCAAAAAATATGGCACTGATACAGTTAGACTTTACGAACTTTTCATTGGACCTCCAGAGGTGGATTCCGAGTGGACTGACAGCGGAATAGAAGGATGCTACAGGTTTTTGAAAAGGGTATGGGATTTTGTTATTCAACAGATAGAAGCGAATAATCAATCTACAGATATTGATTCGAGAAAAAGGCTCAATTTACTAATAAAAAAGGTTACTGAAAGGATAGAAGATTTCAAGCTGAACACAGCAATCAGTGCATTCATGGAATTCATAAAGGATATGCCTGAAAACGCCAGATATTCAAAACAGGATATGGAAAATTTTGTCATACTATTATCACCTTTCGCGCCGCATCTTGCTGAAGAATTATGGCAGAAGTTTCTTGGAAATCCGTATACGGTCTTCAATGCGAAATGGCCGTCTTTCGATAGTAAGATCATTTCAGAACAAACTATAACAATTCCAGTGCAGGTCGACGGAAAAATTCGCGGCACCATAACAGTTGAGAAAGCAGCGGATCCCGAAAAGATTTTTCAACTGGCGTCAAAAATTGATACTGTGGCAAGGTTCTTAAAGGATAGAAAAGTCATAAAAAAGATTTATGTCCCTGGAAAAATTTTGAATTTTGTTGTCGAAAAGAAAAAAGAATAGGGCCGTTTTCTTACGGCCCTATTTTTTTTCCCTTAAATTTTTTATTTCTGTTCTGCCTGCTGTGTTTTTTCAGTTTCCTGCTTTGCTTTTTCTTTTTCCTTCTGTTCCTCTATCCTGTCTTTGATATCGCTGATTCCGGCGGCAATCGCAATTGCGCCGACCAGTAAAATAAAAAATGGCACTGCAGCCTTAAGTCCTTTTACAAATAACTCCCACCAGTTGACAATTCCTATAACACCCACTACCACGGCTATTATACCGCCTATAAGCGCACCCATTCGTCCTCCTTTTTTTGCGTAACTTTACCATTATTTATTATCACATGTGGTTTATCCGGTGTCAATTTCAAGCGCGCGGATGAAATTTTCTGTAAATGCTTTTTAGTTGATTTTTCGATACCTGGGTGTAGATTTTTGTGGTACTGATGCTCTTATGTCCAAGCAACTCCTGTATAATCCTGATATCCATTCCAGATTCAAGCAGCTGGGTCGCAAAAGTATGCCTGAGCATATGAGGTTTTAGATTAGTTCCAGAAGCTGCCTTTTTTCCTGCCTGTTTGACTATTTTCCACAGACTTTGCCGCGTGAGAGGCCTGTTATTTCTGGATCCGAATAAGAAAACTCCCCCTTTAGAAATCAGGTTTTCCAATAGTGGTTTAATATACTCCGGAAAAAATACTATTCTTTCTCTATTCCCTTTGCCTGTGACTTTTATCCAGTTTTCTTTGAAATTAATATCCTCTTTCTTTAGAGTAGAAAGTTCTGATATGCGCAGACCTGTGGTGGCAAGCAAACCAACAACTGCCATGTTCCTGATGTGTACACTCTCTTTTTCCGCTGTCCTGGAACCAAGCACCCTGTCGATATCCTGCTTATTGATAATCTCAGGAATTTTTCTTTCAATCTTTGGGCTTTCAAAAAAATTTAGAATGGCAGGCGATACCTGTCCATTGCTGGCGAGATATCTGTATAAGGATCGCACAGAAGAAAGATTGCGAGCAATTGAAGCGGAGGACAACCCTTTTTTTTTCAAAAAAATCATAAAATCTGTCAAATCCCTTCCTTTAATGTATTTAAAGGAAACGCGGTTTAACAAAATAAACGAAAAGAATTTTTTCAGATCCTGCCTGTATGCATTAAGCGTGTTTCCCGCAAGGTTTCTCTCTACAGAAAGAAAAGCCACAAATTCATCTTCAATTTTTTTCAAAGATTCATCTTTCATTTATCATCCCCGTTAAATGCAATATAAGGGTTGGTCTCAATTTCGTATCCAATGTTTGTATCTGGCCCGTGTCCCGGAAACACAATCGTATCTTTTTTCATCCTCGAAATTTTCTTCAAGGACTTCATTAAAGCGTCTTCATCTCCGCCCGGAAGGTCTGTCCTTCCAACTCCGCCAGAAAAAAGTAAATCGCCTGAAAAAAGATAATTTTTAAATTTCAAACATATGCTTCCTGGCGTGTGTCCCGGGGTGTGCATAACTTCAAAATCCAATCCATCTCCAGATTCTATAATCTGGCTGTCTTTCAAAAAAATGTCAGGCGGAATAAAAACAAAATCTCGCCCGAATGATTCCGCAAGATTTAAACTCACATCGGAAAGATACATCGCGTCCTTTTCATGTATGCAGAGCAAGGGATGGTTCTCAAACAACAATTTAATACAATTAGCACCAGTATGATCATAATGTCCATGCGTATTGAAAATGTATCTTATATGAAGTTTTTCTTTCGTGGCATAACCAAGAATTATTTCCGGCCAGGCTCCGGGATCTATAATAACCGCCTCTTTTTTTTGGGAAGATACGATATAACAATTAGTTTGAAGTTCTCCAACAACAAGCCTTTCTATTCTAAATTCTGAACTTAATAAGTTCATATTTCTCCTCGAATTATCTTCGTCGCTTCCTCTTCCGTTATAATTTTTATTCCAAGATTTCTCGCCTTTTCAAGTTTCGATCCTGGATTCTTACCAGTTATAAGATAATCTGTTTCTCTGCTAATATTCTCTGAAACCCTTGCTCCATGCCTTTTCAGTTCTGTTTTCATTTCTTCACGGGTGTGGTTCTCAAGCGTACCTGTGATAACAAACCTCACTCCAGAGAGCTTACCCTGCTTTTTCACAGGCTGCTTATTTTCCATAGAAACACCGGCTTTTCCAAGTTTTTCAATCACTTCATTGTTTTCTGGATTGTCAAAAAACTCTTTTATGCTGCGCGCAGCTTCGGGGCCAATTTCAGCGATACCGGCAATTTTTTTCTCATCAGTCCTTCTTAAATCTTCTATCGAAACAAAGTTTTCAGCAAGGATTTCACTTGCTCTTTCTCCTATATGCCTTATTCCCAGAGCATAAATGAAATTTTGAAAGGGCGCGTTTTTGCTGGATTGAATATTTTCTATCAGCTTGCGGCTGGATATTTCTCCCATTCTTTCAATTTTCTCTAGTTGTTCAGGTTTTAATGAATAAAGATCTCCATAATCTCTCACAAGATTTGTATCGACAAGGACATCAACAATTCTCTGTCCCAGCCCTTGAATATTCATTGCCTTTCTGCTACCGAAATGAAGAATTCTTTCTTTTGCCTGCGCAGGGCAACCTACATTGGGACATCTATATGCAACCTCATCTTTGTCTCTAACCACAGAACTGCCACACACCGGACATTTCTCCGGAGGATTTACCTGTATTTCCTGCCCTGTGCGGGTTTCTTTTATAACCTTTACAATCTTTGGAATTATCTCTCCAGCTTTTTCAACAAATACCCTGTCGCCAATCCTGACATCAAGCCTTTGTATCTCGTCAAAGTTATGCAAACTGGCTCTTGTCACCTTTGTTCCAGCAAGATGAACAGGTTCAAGGATTGCGACAGGAGTTAATGCTCCTGTTCTGCCAACCTGAACAATAATGTTTTTGATCGTCGTCGTTGCTTGCTCTGCCGGAAATTTATAAGCCACAGCCCATCTCGGACTTTTTAATGTGGAACCGAGAAGCTCCTGGTCTCTGACGCTGTTAACCTTTATCACAATTCCATCAATTGCGTAAGGTAGTTCATCCCTTTTCTTTTCCCACTTTTTACAGAATTCAATCACATCTTCAATTTTTCTTGCAGCCATTCTCTCGCTGTTTACTGGAAAGCCCATAGCTTCAAGAAATTTAAGAGTTTCGGCCTGTGCAGGAAGGTTCTTCCCAAAAAATAATCCGCCATAAACAAAAAATCTCAATCTTCTACGGGTAACTTCCTTCGGATTTAAGAGTTTCAAAGATCCTGCTGTTGCATTTCTCGGATTTGCAAATGGCTCTTCGCCAGAATTTATTTTTTCTCTGTTTAATCTCTCAAAATCCGATTTTGACATATAAACTTCTCCCCTTACTTCAAACTTCTCGTTTACTGGAACCGAAAGAGGAATATTCCTTATCGTTTTTATGTTTTCCGTTATATCATCTCCAACAAATCCATCTCCTCTTGTGGCGCCCCTCATAAGTGCGCCTTTTTCGTATATCAGAGACACAGCCACACCATCAATTTTCAATTCACAGAAGTATTCCACTTCCCTTCCAAGCGCCTTTCTTACTCTTCGATCAAATTCCCTTATTTCCTGGTCATTGTAAGTATTATCAATACTCAACATTGGTATTTCATGTTCCACTGTTTTGAATTCATCAATGGGTTTGCCCCCCACCCTTTTTGTCGGAGAATCCAATTTCGCAAATTCAGGATAACGGTTTTCAAGATCAGAAAGTTGGTGCATAAGGTTGTCATATTCCTGGTCGCTGATGACAGGATTGTTTTCAATGAAATATTTCCTGTCATAATACTCAATGAGTTTGTAAAGTTCTTCGATTCTTTTCCTTGCTTTTTCCTTGCTTTCCATATCTCCTCCAAATTTTAAATTTGACTCATCCATAATAAATGATACACTTTTTGTAGGGTTTTTGGAAAGGAGACACATTGGCTGAAAGATACGAACTCGGGCAGCTTCTTTTGATGAAGGGAGTTATAACACAGCAACAACTTGAAGAGGCTCTTGTCCAGCAACAGAAAGAAAAGAAATTCCTCGGAGAAATACTTGTTGAAAAGGGCTTTGTTTCAAAAGAAACTTTGCTTGAATGCCTCACAGAGCAAAAAAAAGCGGATTACATAAAACTTTCAAAAGTAAAGGGGATAAGAAAAGAGATTGTTAGAATTATTCCCGAAGCGATAGCCCGCAAATACAGTCTCCTCGCAATAGCTCTCTCAAACGACACAATTGATGTCGCGATGAAAGACCCTACCGATATTGTCGCCATAGACACAATAAAAAGAATAACAGGAAAAAAAATTAAGGTTGTAAAAGCGGATGAAAAAGAAATTCTCGAAAGAATTGAAAGGTATTACCTGGACACAGGCGACCTCACGGAAACAATTGCTGCTCTGGAAGGCGATACAGAAACCACAGAAGAAATGGATGTAAACCAGCTGAAGATAGCAGCTGAAGACGCTCCAATAGTCAGATTTGTCAATTCAATATTCATGCAGGCGGTTGAAAAAAGAGCGACTGACATACACCTGGAACCCAGGCAGAACGATATCTCTCTGAGATTCAGAATTGACGGGATTCTTTACGAAATGCAACCACCGCCAAAATCTGCTTATCCGGGAATCGTAACAAGATTAAAAATCATCTCCACTCTCGATATTGGAGAAAGAAGATTGCCGCAGGACGGCAGAATAAGAATTGTTGTTGGATCGAGAGAACTGGACATAAGAGTTTCTACTCTTCCCACTATTTTTGGAGAAAAAATAGTTATGCGATTGCTTGATAGAGAAACTGTCCTTCTTGGGATGGAACAACTGGGCTTTGAAAAAGAAGAACTCAATCTTTTTCAGGAAGCATTACTGAAACCTTATGGGATGATTATTGTAACAGGGCCGACAGGAAGTGGAAAAACCACCACGCTATACGCAGGATTGAGCTTTATCAATTCCCCGGATATAAATATTGTTACAATTGAAGATCCTGTGGAATACGCGATACCGGGAATAAATCAGGTTCAGGTGAAACCAAAAATCGGTTTGACATTTCCCTCTGTTTTAAGAACTTTACTCAGGCAGGATCCGGATGTTATCATGGTGGGCGAAATAAGAGATCTGGAAACAGCCCAAATCGCGGTTCAAGCTTCATTAACCGGCCATCTAGTAATATCAACTCTTCACACAAATGACACGGTCTCTTCCATTACCCGTCTTTATTATATGGGAGTTGAATCATTTTTACTTGCTGATTCTTTAAATCTTATTCTTGCCCAACGACTCGTGCGCAAGATATGTCCTTCGTGCAGGGAGGAAGACCCTGAAGCAGAAGAATTTTTAAAGAAGCAGGGAATCTTTCTTGACAGGAACGTAAAACTCTACAGAGGAAGAGGTTGCCAGGATTGCGATAATACCGGATATTTTGGCAGAATCGCTATTTATGAACTTTTGAATATCACAAAACCAATTAGAAAGATTATTGTAGAAAAAGCAACAGAGGATAAGATCCGAGAAATTGCAAAACAACAGGGAATGGTGACCTTAAGGGATTCTGCGATAAGAAAAGCAGTTGCTGGAATCACAACCATTCGTGAAGCCCTTTCATCAACTCTTTCACTGTGAAAAATGGCAAAATATTTTTATGTGGCTCGCGACTCATCAGGAAAACGGCGCGAGGGAATGATCGAAGCTGAATCCAACACCGCCGTCATAGCCATTCTGAGACGCCAGCAGTTTATACCCGTAGAAATAAAACTTGTAAGTGAAAGAGGCGGGCTGGTTGGAATAACTGAGAAGAAAAAAGCGCCTGCAAGAGGAAAGGTAAGTCTGCCCGAAATGGCTCTGTTCTCACGCCAGATTGCTACAATGCTTGAAGCTGGAATATCTATTCTGGATGCCGTAGGAGATCTTGCCACTCAAACCCAGAACAAATATTTTTCATATGTTCTTTCAGATATAGCAAGCGAAATAAGAGAGGGAAGCTCTTTTTCCAGAGCGCTGTCTAAACATCCAAAAGTTTTTAACCAACTTTATGTGGCGCTTGTTCTTTCAGGCGAAGAAAGTGGGAATCTTGTAGAAGTTTTGAAAGACCTGTCATCAGAACTTGAAGACCAGCTAACGCTTTTAAGAAAGGTTCGACAGGCTGTCAGCTATCCGGTTGTAATACTGATTTTTTTTGTGGCTGTCGTAGCTTTTGTTTTTCTGTATCTTGTTCCTAAATTTCAGGAGATATTTGAAAGTTTTGGGGCGCAGCTGCCTTTTTTTACCAGAATAATTCTTGAAATAAGCAGGTTTTCTTTAAAATTTTTCCCTTTTTTGCTGATCGGTATAATCTTACTTGTGATATTTTTTTCATTTTACAAAAAAACCCCTGACGGAAGCAAAAAAATAGACGGCCTTAAGTTACGCCTGCCAGTTTTTGGAGACCTTTTTCTCAAGGTCAGTCTTGCAAGGTTTTCTCGCTCGCTGGCAACCCTTTTGCAGGGAGGAGTCAGCATCATCGCCGCTCTTGATATTGTTGCCAGAACCGCTGGCAACGCCATCTTAGAAGAATACATAAGAAGGATAAAGGAAGGAGTCACAGGTGGAGAACTTCTCGGCAATGAGATGAAAAAATACAGGATTTTCCCCGCGATGATGGTAAGAATGGTAACAGTGGGAGAAGAAACAGGAAGAACTGACGATATGTTAACAAGGGTTTCAAAGTTTTTCAGAGACGAGGTGGATGTCACTCTCAATATACTTTCCTCAATACTTGAACCAATTTTGATTATAGGACTTGGTGTGATCGTTGGTACTGTCGTTCTCGCAATTTATCTGCCAATCTTCAAACTTGCAGCAACAGTTCGTTAACGTTTGCTTGAAGTTTCAAGCAAAACCCTTAAAGCAGGTTCTATTGAATAGCCAAGTTTTGCAGCACTTTTTGCGTCCCTTTCAGCAGATTTCATTTCATTTCTTAAAAGATACGCAATTGCTCTGTAATTGTACAACTGTCCGTTTTTTGGATCCATCTCGATCGCACGAGAAAAGTCCCGTATGGCATTTTCCAGGTCTTTTTGAATTAGAAAAGCAATTCCTCTATTTTTTAAAGGGTCCACATAAGTGGACCCATATTTCAATGCAACGTCAAAATCTTTAAATGCAAGTTCCCACTGTCCGGTTGTGGAATACAAAACGCCGCGATTATTATATGCAATAGCGTATTCTGGTTTCAGATCGATCGCCTTATTAAAATCTTTAAATGCCTGCTCATATTTTTTTATAGAGGCAAAAATAACTCCCCTGTTGTTATAAGCTTCCACATACCACGGGTTAAGTTGTATTGCAGTCGTATAATCTTTTATGGCATTATCAATATCGCCTTTTTGAGCATACGCAAGCCCACGATTTAAATAGGGTCGCGCTTTTCCAGGAGACTTTGTCACCGCATCGTTCCACAGTTTTAATGGGTCTTTCCACAGGCTATTTCGCTGATATGTCATAATTCCGTAAAAAATCATCAGGAAAGAGAGAACAACTGTAAAAACCAGTCTTTTTTGTCCGATCAAACGATATAAAATAAAGGGAAAGAGTATTGCAAAACCAGCCATTGCTAAATACAACCTGTGTTCAACGATAAAATCCGGCTTAGGAATGATGCTGGACTGAGGAATAATTGAAACAATAAAAAAAACCAGTCCAAAAGAAATAATTCTGTCTCTTTTGAAAAAAAGCAAGGATAAAGAAAAAATCGCAAGCATCAGGATAAAGCCTGAAAAAGTTTCAGGCGTAGAAAAAACGGATTTTGAAACAGGTATATCGTAATCAATATTCTGCTTAATCGGAAAAACAAGTAATTTTAGATAAATAAGGAATGAATGCCCCTGGGTTAGAAAATACTCTTTCTGTGTGATTATTATTTCAGGACTTCCTTTCATTAAATTAACCTGTTTTATTTCAGCAGGGTTTATGCTGTTTGTTATTAAAACAATGTACAAAAATAACGCAAGCAAAAAGGCACACCAGAACATCACCTTCCATGTTTTCATAACGCTGGTCTTGAACCAAAAAAAATGTATTGCAAAAATAAAAGGTATAACAACTGATATCTCCTTTGTAAACATTCCTGCTACACTCAATAGAAAAGACAAACCAAACCAGAACCAGCCATATTCTTTCTTGTCAGATGCCTTTATCCAGCATAAGAAAGCAGAGAGCACAAAAAGTGTCGCGAGGCAGGTGTGTCTTTGATAGATATAAGTTACTGCCTGTGTTTGAACAGGGTGCAGCACAAATATTAAAGCCGCGAAAACAGGAATCAAAAAAATTCCAAAATTATCTTTCATATCAATTTCTTTTAGTAATTTTATTGCGATACGCCAGAGCATAAAACCGCACCCAATATGAATCAATAGATTAACAACGTGATAGCCTATCACACTATAACCGTGAATTTTATAATTGATGGCGAAGGTCAAATAAGTTAGAAATCTGGTAGGCCAGTAAAAAAATAATTCGCGAAAGTTTTCAATATGTCTTATAGCGTTATTTCCTGATATGCAGGGAATATCGTCAAATTGAAATGGTACGGAAAATGAATTGGAATAAACAATAAATGCAAAAAAACCGATTGCAAACATAACCATAAAATCGACATATTGTCTCATTATTTTCATCAACCTACTTCCCTCACAATATTTTCCGTCCCTGCGCCTTGACTATTTAAGAAATATATAATAAAATATATTCGCAATAAAATAAATTTGAACAAAACCAAAAAGGAGGTGCAGGTATGAATAGGAAAACAATGAAGTCGCAGAAAGGATTTACATTGATTGAATTGATGGTAGTTGTTATTATCGTTGGTATTCTGGCTGCTGTCGCCATTCCAATTTACAGAAGCAATATAAAAAAAGCGGCAGCATCAGAGGGAGCTGCTTTGCTGGGCGCAGTGCTTACAGCGCAAAAGGTCTATTATGCCGAGAACAACACTTATACCACAACAAAGACCAACCTTAATGTTGAAACAACAGGAAATAAATATTTTACGGATTACACTGTGAGTTCGGCTGACGCCAATGGATTCACAGCAACAACATCCGGCACAGGAACCGCGGCAGGCGTTACTGTGACAATGACTTATACAAACGCTGCTGGAGCAACAATAAGCTACAGCGGGTTGTAATAAACGAATTCGAGTTCCTCTACAGGAGAAATCAAGGAGGGAAACGATGAAAAAAAGAAAATTTATAGAAAAGGGATTTACCCTTGTTGAACTAATGGTAGTGGTAATCATAGTGGGTATCCTTGCCTCAGTCGCAGTGCCAATATACAGGGCAAATATCAAGAAGGCAATGGCTTCTGAGGGAGCGGCTCTGCTTGGTTCTGTCTTAACCGCTCAGAGAATTTACTATGCTGAAAACAACACATACACCACAACAAAAACCAACCTGGGCGTGGACACACTAGGAAATAAATATTTTACGGATTACACTGTGAGTTCGGCTGACGCCAATGGATTCACAGCAACAACATCCGGCACAGGAGCCGCGGCAGGCGTTACTGTGACAATGACTTATACAAACGCTGCTGGAGCGACAATAAGCTACAGCGGACTATAAATCCAAATTCAGGCTTTTTAAGGAATTTATGAGTGTATGTCTGGCATTAGACATAGGGTCCCACTATATAAAGGTGGTCGAGGGTTATTCAAAAAAAGATAGGCTCGTAGTAAGAAAAGCCGGCATTACAAGAAATCCCTTTCCAAATGCCCATATTTCCTTAAACGAAAATCTTCAAAAACAGTTCGCCACCTTTCTCAAGGATTTCTTAAAAAAACTTGGTGTCAAAAGGAGTGAAACAGTCTGTGGCATCAGCGGCGAAGGATTGATTATCCACTATTTTGACATACCCGATGTTCCTGAAAATGAAATAAAAAATATAGTTGAAATGGAACTTCTTCAGGTCATTCCAGGCGGCGCAGAAAAAATTGAATTTGACTACGCAATTCTGCCAGCGCAGAATTCTGGAAAAAAAACTGTGATGGTTGCCGGCATACCAAGGTCAAAATCCAGTTTCTTTGTCAACACCCTTATTATGGCAGGTCTCAAGCCCATTATTATGGACATCAGTGGTGTTTCGCTTGCAAACTGCTTTATGACTTTTAAGAAAAACAACCAAAAAAGCGCTGCAGTAATAAATGTCGGCGCAAGGTACACAAACATCGCGATTATTGAAAAAAAAGGCTTTGTTTTCGTTAGAGAGATTGAATTTGGCGGGAACCTTATAAATAGAGAAATAACTCGTTTAAAAAATATTTCAAATCTGGAGGCAGAAAACTTCAAGAAAAATCCGCAATTCAGCGATGAAATTGAAAAAATTCTGAAAGAAATATCAGCAGAATTTATTCAGGAGATTTCCGTATCATTAAAATATTTCGAAACAAGAACCAGTGAAAAGGCAGAAAAATTTTTCCTTACCGGGGGGTCAAGTTTGTTGCCTGGATTTTTAGGAATAATTGAAAAAACTCTTGAAATCCCGGGTGAAATCTGGACACCTATGTCAGGTTTGTATGAAAGTTGCAAAACAGACGAATCTGAATGTGTAGAACCCTGTTTTAGTCAGGTGCTTGGCCTTGCTTTAAGGAAAATTGTATGATTGAATTGAACCTTCTTAAAAAACGTCAGGAAAAATTTTATCAAAAAGTTCTTTTGATAAGAATTCTTTCTGTCTATATCATTGGCTTTCTTTGCCTTTTGATAATACTTGGCATCTCGTATTTTTCAAACAGAATCTCGATTAAATCGACCCTTGCGAGCATCGAAAACTACAATCAGAAAATTAAAAATGAGCAGCAGGCCGTGCAAATTCTTGAAAAATACAGAGAAGAAATGGAAAGGACCGCAAAAATACTGTTTTTTGCTCAGGAAGAATACAGAACAAGGACCCTGTGGACCAGACGATTTAATATAATCGGAAATTCTGTTCCTGAAGGTATCTGGCTCAGCAAAATGTCTATTTCTCAAACCGCAAGAGAAGAAAAAAACCAGAAAACTCTTGTTATTGAGGGTTTTGTTATGCAGGGTTCTATAAATGCAGGAAAATTAATAACGCAGTTTATGAATAATATAAAAAATAATTCAGGTACAGAATTCAGCAATATTACCCTTGCTGAAGTGAAACAAAGCGATAAAACATCAAAATACAGAAGCACACTGTTTAAGATTGAATGCGATTTGAGGAAATAGTGATGAAAAATTATGCGGTTTCTATAAGAAATCATCTTGTTATTATGATTGTTCTCTATGGAAGCACATGGATGATAGCAAATAATTTTATAATGAAACAACAACAGGAAACCATCAAGGAGTATAGAGATATAAAAGCAAAACTTGAATATGATTATTTGAGAATAAAAAATTATCCTGAGTACGTTAGAATAATTCAAACAACAATCAAAAATGCTAGAAACAAGATTGAAAGATTTGTCTGGCTAAATTCAGGATATGACCCAAATCTTCTTTTTTTCCAGCACGTTTCAACGCTTTCTGAAAAAACAGGTATTCAAATTGTAAACCTGCAACCGGTTGACAGGAGCAATGAAAAGTATTATTTCTGGAATGTTTCTCTCAAAGGTAACTTCTTGAATATTGTAAATTTTATAAAAGAGATAGAATCTTCAGAGAAGTTTCTCAAACTGGAATCAATTGAAATAACAAACGTTGAAGGCGAAATAGAAATTACTTTAAGATTTTCAGGAATTAAAAAACTGGAGTGAAAAAATGGAAAAGAAAAATAAGAAAACTCTTGTTATACTGTTTGTTCTCGTTTTGATTTTTATTTTTACGTTTGTCAGGGCATTAAAACCCGCAAAACCGAAAACTGTTGTAATCAGCCAGGGCGAAACTATCCAATTAGAAATAAACGAGAAGGAATCATCGTCAGAAGAAAATAATAAGATCTTTGACTTCCATCAAATTGATATGTCTGTGAACAAACTTCAGTCTATCATAAAAAATATAGAAGAACAGGAGGAACAAAAAACTGCGGTTGAAACAAACAAAAATCCGTTCAGACAACCAGGTGCGGAACCCGTTAAAAATACATATGATTCCGTATCTATCCTCAAGCAGGACTATATTGCTTCGCCTGATTTCAAAATTTCAGGCATTTTATACGATAAGGAAAAACCGATGGTCATTATCGATGACGAAGTGAAATCAGAAAATGAAATAAAATCCGGATACATAATCTATAGAATTTTTGCCGACAGGGTAATTTTGAAGCGAGAAAACAAAGAATTTGTTCTTTATGTTAACTCTTCAATCAGCGCGAAAAACTTTGCTGATGGAATTAACATATCGGATGCGACAGACACCGGCGACACAGAAATCGTAGCAAAAGGAAAAATAACAAACTCCATTTTAAGACAGTCAGATCTTCACACACCTGAAACTTTTGAACAATCGCCGCCAATAATTAATAGGGAAATTGAATTAAGAAAGAAAAAAGAAACAATATTTGCAGAAATAAATGACAGAAAATCATCCCCCAATTTAGAAGCAAACAATCAAAAAATACTGACAATTCAGATTGCTTCATTCGGAAAAAATAGAAAACAACAAGCAATTGAATTCGCAAGAAAACTCGAAAACTCTGGTTTTGAAAATATAAGGGTTGAAAAAATTAATGGCGTATACACTGTTCGGACAGGAAAAACCAGTGACAGGAATGATTTGATTAATTTGTGTCAACAACTTAAACAATTTTCAGAAACATCATTTATCAGGACCGCATATGTGATTCAAAACAGGATAATATATCCTCCTGTCGAAAATATGAACCTTTAACATAGAGGGAAAAAATGAAAAGAACACTATTTTCAATCAAGGTTCTGGCCGTTAGCATTATTACGATGGGCCTTTTCTGTTTTGCTTCGCAGAAAATTGAGTCATTGACGTTCAACCAGACAAAGCTTTCCCTTGTGCTTGAAATATTGAGCAAGAAAACAGGTCTAAAACTCGTACCTGATTCAGACATCGCAGACAAACCAATCACCGCATACCTTGAAAACGTCTCTCCAGAAGAAGCCATTGACAGCATACTTAAAGCCAACCGGTTATTCAAGGAAAAGTTGACTGATGCTGATATTTTTATCGTTTACCCGGAACAAAGAAAAACTACAGATCAACAGTTGACAGGCGCCTGCTTTCAAATGAAACATGCCTTCGCAAATGATGTTGCTAACCAGCTAAAAAACCTCGGTTTCGAAAAGACAGTTACTGTCGACAGCAGAACCAATATGCTTGTTGTCAAAGACACTCCTGCAAACATCGAGATAATAAAATCCATTGTTGAAAAGATTGATGTGGAATATAAGGAAGCCCCTGTAAAAACTTCTGTTTATATGCTGAAATATGTTAGGGCTGGAGATATATGGCCAGTGGTATTATCAGTTATCAAGAAGAATAAAGGAGAAAAAGATGCCAGATCAGAAGCATTAATAACAATTGACACAAACGCAAGAGAAACAGGAAATCTTGGAACTGCAAGAGCAGGAACAGGTAACGCTTCAGGTACAACTGGTAGCACGGGTAGTTCAACTGCTGGAACCACAGGAACAACAACCGGCACAACCGGTTCATCAGGAGATTATCCTGTTCTGACAGGACAAAAAAACCGCACAATAAGTGGAAAAGTGCAGATCGCAGCCGATATGTCAGGCGGGTTTTCAATTCTTCCTGATGAAAGAACAAATAGTTTAGTTCTTGTCGGTACAAATGATTTTATAGAAGAAGTTAAAGAAATAATTTCTTCTCTTGACAGGCAAATACCCCAGGTTTCGATAGAAGCAATGATTGTCGAATTAACAGAGGAAGCAACCAGAACTCTTGGAATAAGCTGGGGCGATAATTCAGGCAGCATCGGAAATGTCTCAGGTTCACTTAAAACCGCTATACCTGGATGGGATACCACCGGTGAATTGACCTGGACAAACCTCGTCGCAAACATAAAGGCGCTTCAAACAAAAGGACAGGCAAATATCCTGGCAAATCCAAGAGTAACAACTTTGAGTGGCGCACCTGCAACAATTCGCATCACAAGCAATATCCCTGTCGCACCCATTGTAACCACAACAAGCACCGGCGGCACCGGAACAACTGTAACCCAGTACGAGTACAGGGACATTGGAATAATACTTATTGCAATCCCGCATGTTGGCGACGATAACACAGTAACAATGGAAGTATCTCCTCAGGTATTTGCGGCAAAACAATCAAGTTTCTTCAAAGATGCAGTGGAAACATCTGAAAGGTCTACCCTGACCAGAGTAATGGTAAAAAATGGAGAAACAGTTGTGATAGGCGGGCTTTTGAGTACAGAAACGACAAAAGGCGAAAACAAAGTTCCTGTGTTAGGAAATGTTTTGCCTTTTTTGTTCAGCAATAAAACAAACCAGATGAAAAAAACAGATCTGATGATTTTTATAACCCCGCGCATAATAACAACAGAAATGGCTAAAAAACTGACAGAAGAAGAAAAAACCCGCACCGGAGTTAGTAAATGAGAAAAGGGCTTACAATAATTGAGTTTCTCCTCGCATTTACAATTATCGGCATTGCCTTGATCGGCGGGTCTGCTTTTTATTACGCGAGCAGTAAAAACCTTGTTAAAGCCGATATAACGCGACTTGCAACCTGGAAAGCAATCGAAAAAATAGAAAAAATCAAGGCACTTGATTATTCTGCAATTCAAAATGAAACAGAAAATATCACAGTTGGTAATATACAGGCAAGAAGAATAACAACAGTCAATGAAAATCCTTCTCCACAGTGGAAGGAAGTAAGTGTGCAGGTGATATGGAACGGTGGCAATGTTTCTCTTTTAACAATCGTAGCAAAGCTATGACTTTACATAAAACTTTAAAAAAACAAACAGGTGTTGGCCTTATAGAGCTAATGGTTGTTCTTGTTCTTGGATCCCTTGGAATATTTGCTGTAAGCAGCATCGTCATAGAATCTTATAAAGAATGGAAAAGAAGCAATGAAGTGGCAGCACTTCAGGTTGATTTTGATCTTGCTTCTCATATGATTAAGAGCATTGTAGAAGAAGCGAGTGAAGTGGAAATAATAAATGTTAACCATATTGTTGCAAGAAGCCAGTCCGCTGGCTGGATTCAGGAATTTTACCAGGCATCAAACAAACTTATCTGGAAGAATTCAAGAACCGGTTTAACCCAGAATGTGGTCTCTTCTCTTAAAAACATTAATTTTTCAGTAAACGAGGATAATGAAATTTTAATGGATGTTTATCTTGAAGTTGAGAAAAATACAAGAGTGGTTTCAGGAAATTTCTCTATTTTTATGAGGAACTCATAATGGAAAACAAAAGAGGCTATTTGCTTCCAATGGCAATAATATTTGTGTTAATATCAACCACACTGGGTATGGGAATTCTGTATCTTGGCGGAAACGAACAGATTGCGGCAATAAAAAGGTATCATAAAGAAAAAGCATTTTACATAGCAGAGGCAGGAATAAACAGGGCTTTCGCATACAAGAAGGCAAATGAATCATGGCATCCTGAAACAAATCCGATAAGTTTCGGCGGCGGAAATTTTATTGTTACAGAAACGGTTCAGGGAGAAACAATCATATTTACATCCACAGGCAATTATAAGAACCAATCAGAAAGAATCTCTCTTTTTACATATCGCAATCCAGGCTCAGGTACAGGTTCAGGAGGAGTGTTTGGAAATGGAATTTTTGGAAGCCAGTCAATAACCCTTTATCAAAATGCCTGGGTTGATGGATATGATTCAAGATTGGGTCCTTACGGACCTTCAAATAGAGGCAATTATGGAAACACAGGTAGCACAGGTGCTATAACCCTGTATAACAACGCTCATATTTACGGCACTGCGATGGTTGAAGATGGGCCAAATTACCTTACCCTTTATCATGGTTCTACGGTAACAGACAGTGATTTATATCATAGTTTTGGAAACCCGTTTGATAACCTACCACCAGTTGATGTTCCTTCAGACCTTGAATCATTGCCCTATCCTGTTCAGGGAGACCCAAGAATTACAGGAACATATACAATTTCCAACGGAAGGTTAACAGTTAATAACAATAAAGTAATCACTATTTCCGGTGGGGATTTCAGATTCAAAAGTATTACAATGAATAACAACTCCATTATGTATATCGCAGGAAACGCAAGATTGTACATAGAATCATCCCTGACTCTTTCAAATAATACTCAGGTAATTATTCGGAATAACAGCGAAGTTATCTGGTATCTGGGGAATCAGGGAACAACCTTTACCCCTACCCTGGCGAACAATTCAGTGATTAATAATTCTTCAACTGTGCCAGGTAATCTCAGAATTTATGTTGCAAGCAATACCAATATGACCTTCGCTAATAACGCAATGGCTTTTAATGGAACAATATATGCTCCATCTTCAAGTATCACACTTGCCAATAATAGCCAGTTTTATGGCAGCATAGTTTCGAAAACTCTCACACTGGCAAATAATTCTTCAATACATTATGATGTTGCCTTGAGAGATATTACATTTCCTGAATCTCCTGGCGGTGGTGCTGCGCAACCAGGACCAAGGGTAATAGTTCGATGGACAAAGCCTGACTGGGCAAATCGTCTTCAATAAACTTCTAAAAAACATAACTTCAAGAAAAGCTTTCCGTATGGTAGAATTATATCAAAATTTTTAGTAATTCCAGGAGAAAAATGGAAAAGGAGTGTTTTGTAATCTTTAACCCTGGCTCAAAATACAGGAAGGAAAACAGGAAATGGCAGGGGATTCCAGGTATTGAACAAACACGAGATGGAACTTTGTGGGCAGCCTGGTACAGTGGTGGCGATGGTGAAGGACCTGATAATTACGTAATTGTTGTAAAAAGCACAGACCAGGGAAAAACATGGTCTGACCCATTGATTGTAGTTGACCCTCCAGGCACAACGCGCGCGTTTGACCCATGCCTGTGGGTTGATCCTGTTGGAAAACTGTGGCTTTTCTGGGCTATGAGCGATGGATGGTGGGATGGTAAAGGAGGCGTCTGGACAATTGTGAATGAAAACCCTGAAAATAAAGAATTTTCCTGCAGTAATCCCAGAAAGATCGCCCCTGGCATAATGATGAATAAACCAGTAGTATTATCAACAAAACAGTGGCTTTTTCCGATTGCTGTGTGGAATAGAGAACCACTTGTGCCAGAAATGAGCCATTTAAGATTTTCACTTGTCTATATCTCCAGTGATTCTGGAAAAACAATAGAATTTCTTGGTAGCGCTGATGTTCCACAAAGGTCATGCGATGAACACATGCTGGTTGAATTGAAAGACGGTAAAATATGGATGCTTGTAAGAACATCCTATGGAATCGGTGAAAGCTTTTCTTATGACAGAGGAAAAAGCTGGAATCCCGGCAGAAACTCACAGATTCCAGGACCTGATTCAAGATTCCATATAAGACGGTTGAAATCCGGAAATCTTCTGCTTATCAATCACTATGGCTTCAAAGACAAAGTTCGCTCCCATTTAACAGCAATGTTATCTGAAGATGAAGGGAACAGCTGGCCCTACAAACTTGTCATTGACGAAAGGGAAAAGATCTCTTACCCAGACGCAACAGAAGACAGGAATGGAAAAATATTTGTCATCTACGACTACGACCGATATGGCGCAAAAAAAATTATGATGGCTGTGATAACAGAAGATGATATCAAAGCAGGAAGAATTGTTTCAAGAGATTCAAAACTAAAAATTGCTATTGATGTTTGATTTAATCAAGAGGAAATGCGGTGGAAAACATCCTTTCATACATTGCCGGTCTTATCGTTTCTGTGATTGAAAAAACAGGCTATGCTGGCGTGTTCATTCTTATGACCTTTGAATCAGCTCTTATCCCGATCCCATCCGAGATTACAATGCCTTTTGCGGGATATCTTGTTTCTGCTGAAAAGATGAACATACACATTCTCAGTTTTACAGGCGCTTTTGCAAACCTTGTCGGATCAGTTGGAGCATACTGGCTTGGCTTCTGGCTTGAAGATAGATTGCTAAGACAATGGATAAGAAAAAATGGGAAATTTATTTTGATTACAGAACAGGATTATGATACAGCTGAAAAATGGTTCAGAAAATATGGAGATTCAATAGTGTTTTTTTCAAGAATAATGCCTGCCGTTAGAACTTTTATTTCACTGCCGGCTGGTGTTGCAAAAACACCCTTTTTGAAATTTTGCATACTGACATTCTTGGGCTCTCTTATCTGGTCCTACTTTCTTTCATACATTGGTTTTTTTCTTGGCCAGAATTGGTCACATATTGAGATTTATTACAGAAAATTTGAATACCTGATTTTTCTTGTTATCATTGTTTGCGTTATCTGGTTTATTAAACACAAGTTTGGAAAAATTAAAAAACCCTGATTACTTCCAGCCTTCCTTACCCTTTAAAGGCACAAACTGACAACCACCATGAAATTCCCGAATAAGTTTTCCCTTTCTTTTTATTCCACGAATCAGTTCCTGCGAAAACATATCTCCAACAGGAATAATGATTCTGCCGTTTTCATCAAGTTGTTCGACAAGCGATTTTGGTATTTCTGGAGCACCCGCGGTCACAATAATTATTTTATACGGCGAATTTTCCTGACAACCCCGCGTGCCATCACCAATAATAATTACGGGTTTATATCCCAGTTTTTCCAGTGTTTGTTTTGCTCTTTCTGCAAGTTCTGGAATCCTTTCCATTGAGTAAACCACACAACCCATTTCACAAAGAAGCGATGTTTGATAACCTGAACCGGTTCCAATTTCAAGTACTTTATCACCTTTTTCAGGCTCTGCCAGTTCAGTCATAATTGCCACCATATATGGCTGACTGATTGTTTGACCAGAACCAATAGGAAGCGGACAATCATCATAGGCAAAATTTTTCATCTCCTGCGGAACAAATTCCTCCCGCGGTATCTTGAGAAAAGCTGTCAGTACATTCTCATTAGTAATTCCCCTGCCCTGTATCTGATGCCTGACCATTTCTTTTCGTAATCTCTCAAAATCTATTTTTTCTTCCATACAAAAAAGCAAAGTTTTAACAGCATTGAGAAAAAGTTTATTGTATCTTTTGTTGGTTTTATCTTGCTCTTTTCATTATTGTATATCGTGCTAACAGGAACAGAAGCGATTTTCACTCCTTTCCACGAAGCCCGTAAAAGTATTTCTGTCTCAGTCTCAAAGTGGCAGCTTACAAGCGGCATTCCTTTCAATACATTTGTTCTTATAGCCCTGAAACCATTCTGGGAATCAGGTATCCACTGCAAAGCAAGAATGGAGATTAGAATCGACATTGAAAGATTTGTTAACCTTCTGATGAAAGGCATATTTGTCCCTTTAATTGTCCTCTTCCCCACAACTATCCCGGCCTTTTTCTTTTTTCCAATCGCATCAAGAAAAACCGGAAGGTCTGAAACAGAATGTTGCCCATCTCCATCCATCGTGATAACAACCTCAAATGGAGGGTTTTGAATGCGATTAAATCCTGTTTTCAATGCCGCGCCTTTGCCCATGCATTGTTGATGCCTGATCACGATCGCGCCATTTTGTTCCGCCATTATTGCCGTATTATCCGTAGAGCCATCGTCAACAACATAAACTAACGGTATAATCTTTTTAACCTGGCTTATAAGTTTGCCAATAGCTTTCTCTTCATTGTGCGCCGGTATCAAAACAACAATTTTTTCTGTATTCATTTTCAATCAATTATCTTGCCTTTCATAACCTGCTGAAGGTACTGATTAACCCTCATATATTTTCCATTCAGATAAAGACGATTTTTTAGAATTCTTTCTGCCTCCTTACGAGATTCTGTAAGAACCTCTATATCCTTGATTATGTTGCCAATCTTAAGAGGAAGAATTCCATGCTGTCGTACACCGAGCAGGTCTCCCGGGCCCCTCAGGGACAGGTCTATTTCCGCCAGTTTAAGACCATCTTCTATTTCAAGAAATGATTCAAGCCGTCCAAGAACATCCGGATCATCTGTGTAGTAAATTAAAATACAGTATCCTGTTTCACCACTCCTGCCAACTCTTCCCCGCATTTGATGAAGCTGCGACAATCCGAATCTTTCAGATTGGTCAATAACGATGAAGTTCGCATCCGGCACATCCAGACCAACCTCTATAACAGTTGTTGAAACAATCAATAAAATTTGCTTTTTTCTGAATTTTTCAATGACAATGGATTTTTCCGCGCCTGATAACCTGCCATGCAATAATCCCACTTTTTCTGGACCCACAATTGTCGATATGTTATTAAAATGATGCGCAACTGACGACTCTTCTGAACTTTCAATAGTCGGAGCCACAAAATATCCCTGTTTTTGTTCAGAAACCTGTTTTTTAATAAACTCATAAACCCTTTCAATTTCATCATGCCTGAATAAATAATTAACAACGTTTCTTTTTCCTTTCGGCAAACTGCCAATTGCTGAAAGGTCAATATTTCCATAAAAAGCAAGAGCGACGCTTCTTGGAATAGGAGTTGCGCTCATCGCCAGATAATGGATTCGACTTCCTTTCTTTTGAAGCAGGTTTCTCTGTTCAACACCAAATTTATGCTGCTCATCAACAACAATCGCTTTCAATCCCGGATAGTTGATCTTTTCGTTCAAAAGGGCATGAGTTCCAAATAAAACTTTTATTTCGTTTTTTTCGATCCTGAAACATATTTCCCTTTTCATTTTATCAGGGAGCCCCCCTGTAAGTAAAGCGCATTCAATCCCGCAAGAAAGAAAAAAAGGATGCCAGTTGAGATAATGCTGCTCAGCCAGAATTTCGGTTGGCGCAAGAAAAACGCCCTGCAATCCTTCCCTGGCAAAAAGCCACAGAAAAAATACGGCAATGACGGTTTTGCCTGAACCCACTTCTCCCTGAAGAAGACGGTTTAATAATCTGCCGGCGTTCAGGTCTTTCAAAATCTCTTCGATCACCTTTACCTGATCATCCGTCAATCTGAACGGCAGCATTTGTTGAAAAATATGAACTAATGAACTTCTGAATTTATTTTCATCTACACTGTCCGATGAGCCACCGGCACAGATTTTTTTGTACAACAGCCCAAGTTGAAGTTTGAAGAATTCATCAAAAATCAGGTGCCTTCTCGCCCTCTCTAAATTAACCTGATTCTGCGGAAAATGAATATTTGTAATGGCATGCTTCATGTTCGAAAGTTTAAGCCTGCTTCTATCTTCTAAAGGCAAAATATCAGGCGAAAAACTCTCGAGATTTTTTAGCGCGTATTTTATGCACTTCCTGATAAAATTCTGAGACAATCCTGAAACAGTGGAATAGACAGGAAGAATATAGTCAGGCCTTTTTTTTTCTATGATCTCAAAAAGTGGATTGTTCATCTGCAAATTTTTCTCATACTGCTCAACCTTTCCATATGCAAAAACCTTCATACCGGTTTTCAGAATATTGATAATATAATTCTGATTAAAAAAAATCAGAAAGATCACACCTGTGCCATCAGAAACAGCTATTTTGATCAAAGAAATCCTACGCAATTTCTTTTCTTCCGCGGCAATTACCTCGCCCTTCAGGGAAACAATTTCACCCGGGAGTATCTCGCTTATTTTCTTAATTTGTCTTCTGTCAAGATATCTTCTTGGAAAATGGAAAAGGAGATCTTGAACCGTGCTGATGCCCAGATTTAAAAATTGTTCCATTCTCTGCGGGCCCACGCCGGGAATCATCCTCACTGATGTTTCTGGCAATAACATGGTCAAAGTGGTAATTCCATCTGCTCGCCTGTCGGAGAAATAATATTGTAAAACTTGAGAATTCTCAATAAATCGCAGATTGGCGAAGAATAAACTTTCCTCGGTTCGATTCTGTTAATGACTCCTGAAATAATTGACGGTATTGTCATTATATGGTCGATTCCTGTATCTTCTAGCCGTTTCATAACTTTTTGTCTTAACTCAAAATGAGCGGGAAACTGCGGAATAATCAACAACTTCACAAACCGTTCCCCGCCAAACCACTCGGCAAATTTTTTTATTCGGTCCTGGCGGGCAAACTCAAGAATTTCTGGAAATGTTTCTAGGACCCGAGTTGTAATCTTACAGGTATGCCAGGCAAGCGCTTTGACAACTGCTGCTGATAGATTTTCCGCACCCGACTCATCAAGAATAAAACCGGTTTCAGAACTTTCCTGCTGACTTTTAATTTTTCTGATCAGTATAAGGTTTTCATACCGCGCGGTGAAATATTTTCTTTGCTGAAAAAACTCTTCAACCAGTTCAAGAATCACTTCACTCATGTTCAGGGAATGAAATAAAGCGAAAGGAAATAATTACCTTTATACAACATCGCCAGCACAGCCCCTATCGCAAGATAAGGACCGAATGGCACATAATCATCCCATTTCTTCTTTTTCGAATATATTAGAGCCACACTTATCACTGTGCCCAGAATCGAACCAAAAAATATGGAAAGAAAAACACCTTTCCATCCCAGAAAGGCGCCTATGGCCGCAAGCAATTTAAGGTCTCCTCCGCCCATTGCCTCTTTTTTCCAGACAATCCTGCCAATTATCATAAGAAACAGCACAAGAAATGCCCCGGTTAACACACCTGAAAGACTGTAGAAAAATCTTGTAAGGGCGATGTATGAACCTGACTGCGGAATAAAAAAATTCTCGCACAAAAGCGCACCCAGAAGGCCCAAAGGAATAAGAGGCAAAACAATAATATCCGGGACCAGAAATGTTTCAAAATCTATGCCGCTTATGATTATAAGACCGAGCGTAAAAACAAAATAAAATAGAAACTCACAGTAGTAACCTGCTGCCCAAAATTTCTGAAAAAGAAGAAGCGTTAAAACTCCTGTAATAATTTCGATTATCGGATATCTTGATGAAATGTTTTTTTTGCAGTAGCGACATCTGCCGCCAAGTAATATATAGCTGAGTATCGGTATATTATCATACCAGTATATTGCGTGGCGACATTTCGGACAGAAAGACCCGGGAAAAACAATTGACTTATTTCTTGGCATGCGGTATATGCAAACATTTGCAAAGCTACCGAAACATGCGCCAACAAGAAAGACAAGAAATTCTTTCATGGTATTACAAGTTTTTGACCAATTGTGACAGTATCAGTTTTCAACTTATTTATTTCCCGTAGTTTCTGACTTGTTGTGTTGTATTTTTTTGCTATGCCGGAAAGAGTTTCACCCTTTTTCACTGTGTGATACCTCGCTGTCGCCATCTCTCTGGAATCGTGACCAGTAACCTCAAAATCTTGAGACGCCTGCTTTTTTTGATAAACCTGTTTCAACGCGAAAATTTCGCTTTCCTGTCTCACGATTTCATTAAGCAAGGTCTCTATCTGTCCATCATAGTATTTTTTTAGTTTTAAAATTTCTGCCTCGTCAATAAATTTTCTATTGTTCATCGCGTCAAATTCGCTGGCAACCTGTTGAAGGGATGTCTTTAAAGCCAGAAGGTCCTTCTGAAGATTTACCATAGAATCCATCAGTGATGCCGATGTCCGCATTAATTCATTCTGAGACTTTTTAATCGTATCAATATCCTGACCAAACTGTGAATTTTTTTCTTCCTGGTTTTTTTTAAAAAATTCAAATTCCTTTCTCTGACTCTGGGCTGAATCGTCAATAGCAATCTTCAATTCCTGAATACGGCCTCTGCTCTCTTCAGCCACACCCATAATTGTTTCCTGTTGCTGCTGATGTAATTGTTTGAGATTGTTAATGCCATCATTGACTTCTTTTGAATTTTTTAAACTATTATTCTCAACAACCGCAAGCTTTTGCTCAATTTCTGTCTTGAATGCGTCAAGATCTTCCCTGCTGACAATTGTAGTGCAACCTGCCAGCATAAAAAGAGGGAAAATTAGTATCAGAAAATTTCGCATATTTTTCATTGTTTATTGTTTTATTTTGAATTCAGCCCTTCTATTTTTCGTCCACGCTTCTTCATTGTGTCCGGGATCTGCTGGCCTTGCTTCTCCATAACTTATTGTGTAAATCCTTGCTGGCGCGATGCCAAGTCCAATCAGAAAGTTTCTTGTACTCAAAGCCCTTTTCTCCCCAAGCACAAGGTTGTACTCATCTGTTCCGCGCTCATCACAATGCCCTTCGATAAGGATTGAAATCTCTGAATTTTTTCTTAGATATTCTGCCAGGATTTTCAACTTGCTCTGCTCGGATGTTCTTATATTGTACCTGTCAAAATCGAAATAGATTGGCTGGAATATTTCTTTAAGTTGCTCTCCAGGCTCAACAAATTTCATATCGCCTTCAGGTCTTGCAACAGGTATCTCACCGCCAGTAGTCGCAATTTTCACTTCTGCCGAGGTTGCCTTCCCTTTTTCGATATCGGGCTTTACAGGCAAAGGAACAGACGGTTCTTCTCTCTGTACAATAGCAGTTTTCTGTGGAGAAACAGCCTCAACAGCTGGCTGAATTTCTTTCTCTGCTGTCTTTTTCTTAGAATAAGGGCAGCAACCGGAAAGCATCAAGGACAAAATTACAGCGGAAAGCGCAACACATATTACTTTTTCTAATTTCATATCTCCTCCTTTTGGTTGATTATACCAGACACTTCCATTTTGTCAACGAAGCGCCCAGCATCCGCTCCATGCGTTATCAGCAATCTTTTTCATCTTAAGATTATGTATGTCAATAGCCCAGAGAGAATTCTGATACCTGTCCTGCCGGGTAAAAATCAAATGCCTGCTATCTGGAGCCCAGCAAGGAGCATCGGCCCATGAGATCCCATTAGTCAAAAGTTTTCTTTTACCAGTGTTCCAATCATATATTTCAATAAACATCTCTGTTCCGTACCTGACAGCATAAGCAAGGTATCTTCCATCCGGTGACCAGCACGGAGAAGTTGTGTAGTTTGAGGGAATATCAACCTTCCTCACATTTAATCCTGAAGGGTTCATTACCCACAACCTTGTCTTCCCATCCCTGTCAGAAACAAACGCAATATCCTGTCCATCCGGCGAAACAGAAGGGGATGCGTTGATTCCTTTTTTCTCTGTGATTCTTCTGATAATTTTTCCTTTGAGGTCAACTATATAGATATCTGGATTTCCGCTCTTACTGAGAACTACGGCTGCCATCGACTGATTTCTAAAAAATGACGCACAGGCGTTCAAGCCGGGTTCAGAAAGAAAAGTTTCCATCTGCCTGGTCTTCAAATCCAGAAGATCAAGGGATGGAAATGTCTTTCTGTATGAAAGAAAAAGGACCTTCTCCATGCCAGGAAACCACCTCGGATAATTTATGATGTATTGTGCGGAAAAGATCTGCGTTGCGTTTGAGCCATCGTAATCAGCCATCATTATGGTGTGGATATCTTTGGTCCTGGTCATATAAAGTATCTTGCTCTTTGCAATACCGGGCTTGCCTGTTAGCCGATAAATAATTTCATCACAAACAGTATGAGCAAGATCAACAGGTGATTTTTCTATGTCAGTCTTAAACTCAAAAATCAAAGATTTTTCAAATATATCGTAAACCTTTACTTCGAGCTTTTCTTTAGCTTCACACACAATCAAAAGCCTGACATTTTCTCTGGAGGCTTTTTCCATTTCCGAACTAATGTTAAATTCCGTCTTCCACGCTACACTTTTTATATCCAGCCAATCCGAATTTTCCAGGTCTTTTGCCAGCTGCAAGGAAAATTTCTCAAAGAAGGCATCTTTTTCTACTGCAATCAAAATTGAAGACGCAGTTTTTGTCTCCAGAGATGATGTAATTTCAATTGTTACTCTGCTCTGCCCATAAAGATTTGTCAGGGTAAAAAGACATCCAAACAATATTAAAATGTGTTTTCTCATTCTATCCCCCTCATATTAAATTTTACTGTAACATCAAGATAATTGAGTTTATATGTTGGCGGCAAGGGCTCCAGTTTTCCGGTTTCCTTTACAGCCTGCATCGCGCTCTCGTCGAAAGACCTCACACCAGAACTTGTTTCAAGGATAATGTCTGCGATTGTTCCATCTTTTTTAAGGCGAAATGAAACCACAGAAGTGAGAGAATAATTTTTCTCCTCCGGCAGTCTCCATTTTTTTTGAAGAGAAAGCTTGATATTCTCAAGGTAATCAAGAGGAATAATATTTCCTGACGGTAAACCAGAAGATTGGATCCCAACAGAAAAACCTGTTGAATTCTCAGCTGACAATGGAAAAATCTTTGAAGCCAGAGACCTTGTTTTCTCTCGTTCTGGATGCGAAGATGGTATTTCTTTTGCTGACAAAGGTGTATTGCCAGCGGATGTTGAAGACATCGATAGCCCCATCTTTTCCCTTATCCTTGAAATGTACTGATCGGAAGAAAAATTTTCACTGGTGGAAAAATCTTCAGCCTCATTTTTTTCTACTCTGTCTCTGTTAGATGAAAATTTTACAGTTGGAAAAGACCTCTCTTCTGTCATTCCTCCTGACGCTTGAGCATTTTCAACCCTGAAAGCTGATATTATATTATTTGAAACAGTTATCGCTGGCGGCAAACTTAATAAATCAACCACATATACATTTTCAGTTTCTTTTGCTTTCATTTTGTAATTATTATGAATGAACAAAGATATCAGCAACATATGTCCAAAGATCGAAAGCAACAAAGATCTTTTCATCGCACAGGTCGCGCCTCTGTTGCAAGGCCAATCTTTTTTATGTCAGCTCGCTTCAAGATGTCCAGAACATCAATAAGTTCCTGATAACTTATGCCTCGGTCCCCTTTTATCACAATACCAAGTTCTGGATTTCGAGAAATTGTTTCCCGGGCAATAGATTCAAGATTGCCCGAACTGATCTCTCTGTTTCCCCAGAATATTTTTCCGCCCTTTGCGATGGTAAGAACAACACTTTTTTCAACAGCCATTTTGCTGGTGCCGGAAACAGGCAATCTTACTTCCATTCCCTGTTCTATCATTGGAGAAACCATCAAAAGGATAATAACAAGTACAAGCGCCACATCGATAAAATTTATGATATTTATTCTGCTGAGAGCGTTTTCTTTGGATTCTGAATTGAAAATAGTATCTTGCTTCATCTATTTTAATGCGGTATAGAATGCGTTGAGAACATCTTCTCCCTGAGTTTTTATCTTTCTCAATTCACTATCAAGATAATTGTATCCAAGCGCGGCAGGTATCGCAACAACAAGCCCGACAAAGGTCACAATCAGCGCCTCAGAAATACCTGACGCTATAATTGAAACAGAAGAAGTGCCTGTTATACCAATGTTATGAAATGCTATAAGAATTCCCCACACAGTTCCAAGCAGTCCCATAAAGGGAGCAACAGCAGAAATTGAAAGAAGAAAATCAATTCTGCTTCCAAGATGTGAAATTTCTTCATTTGCGTATCTCTTAATAAAATTAAAAAGTTTTTCTTCAGAAATATCCTGTTTTGCCTTTTCTTTAAGGATTTTATTTAGTATTCTTGACCAGGAAGAATCTGGCACGCTTGCCATTCGACCGACATAGAAACTGTTGAGAAATGTTTCGTTTGCTTTTTTAACTCTTTTGAAAAGAACAAATTTTTCAATAATGATGGACCAGCTATATATTGACATTGATACCAGCAATATCAGATCTATTTTCCCAACCCAGTCGCAATGTTTCCAGCTTGCGACCCATATGTTTTCCACTGATTACTCCTTTATCACTGGCGCCCCCAGCCGGAATCGAACCGGCGCTACCACCTTGAAAGAGTGGTGACCTGGGCCGCTAGTCGATGGGGGCGATAATATTCGGTGTCATTTATTATAAAAGAAAACCCTTTTTAAGTCAAAATTTGTGCCGCTAACAGATTTTTTATAGGTCGAAACTATAAAGTATGCAGGATATGATGACCTTTGTTTAGTTTTTTCTTTAAAGAAATGTTTGTTCCCTCAGCAGAAATACAAATGTTTATGTCTCCACTTGTTTCAACCTCAATTTTTCTTTGACCGGAAACGTCTGCATGAGAACAAACAAATGAAACAATCTTATCATTGAATCTTAAGTTTTTTATCCCGTGCTCACACTCTTGTGAAATATTCCAGTAAACTGTGTTTGAAAGCGCGTCAAAAGTGAAACCAAGAATATTCTCTATCAGCATAGCAATCGGACCGAGTCCGCTCCAGCCGACAAACTTATTTCTCACCAATTTTCCTGTTTCCACTGTTGAAGGCATAAGAAATTCAGGACTGTAGGCCTCCCAGATGCCAGAATATGTTTTATCATTAAAAACCTTCAACATTGCGTCAATGTGGCTGGTGGCTATTTTTCTCGCAATAAAAGGCTGACCGCGCTGCTTCAATCCTGATACAATCATATAGTTTGTTGGAGCCCAGACACCGCCAAGCCAGTAAGCACCAAAAGGATTATAGTTGGGGTCTGATCTGGCAAGCGACGGAACAGGATGCAATGTCCAGAATTCGTCCTCATCGAGAAGATGTCTCAAAAGTCCACCGGTCTGATTCTCATTTGCAATACTGGCTAATATGGGCCAGAAGGATGCAACAGTTTTCGCGCCAAGAAAATTGTGTCTGAGATGAGGCTGACTTCTTGAAAAAACATCATAATAAAATTCATGCTTATCGCACCAGTGATATTTGTTTATCAACAGACGCAAATTTTCAAACTCAGAAAGAAAAAATTCCTCGTCATCTTTCTTATTGAGTAATCTGGCGATTCTTGTAAGATAATACGCGCTCAAAGCCTGCTGACTCGCCAGATCTATCCAGCAAACATCGCTGCCGTTAAGCAATTCTGAGGCGTAGCCGCTGCGAGGGGAATTGTCCATCCCACTGGAACCTGTGTCTTCAAACCAGTAAAGGCCGCTACTGCGAGTTCTGTTCTTTTTAATCCATAAGTAAAATTTTTTCACCGCAGGGAAAATCCTTTCAAACCTTGAAATATCTCCGCTAACCATATAATATTCCCACTCTGCCCACGCATATAATGGTGGATTGATTCTCTCTCCATATGCTGGCTTTTCAATCTCAATCCTGTAAGCCATGCTGATATAGCCATCCTTTCTTGCAAGACGATAAAGATTATCAAGATTGTTTGTTGCAGGAAGCGTTTTATTAGAATATCTTAAAAAAAATGTCATAAAACATGAGTCCCATTGCCATATGTTTCCTGACCCTGGCATGCAGGTAAGATGTGGCAACCAGCCCTTTTTCATTGGATACTCCATGTTTCTGAATGCAGTTTCCCAGCAAGCATAATAAAGCCTTATAAAATCTGGATTTTTCTGATACACTGGTTCTGGCAGATTACTTCTGTCGAAGGTAAATTTCTCTTTCATATTTCTCCTTTTTCTGGGTTTATTATAAAAAATTATCCACACAAATGCCATTAAATTTTTTGTGGAAATTCTTCTTCCAGATACTCCTCAAGCGCTTGTCGCCACGACCTTGGTTGATAAAAATTTTTTGCAAAAAGGTCCGTATCAAGCGCTGAAAATGCGGGCCTTTCTGCTATTGATTGATGAAAATCCTTTATACTCAATGGAATCAATAGTTCTGTTTTTAAACCAAAATACCTGCATATATGGATTGCAAAATCGTACCAGCTGCAATATCCACTGTTAGAAAAATGCAAAATACCGCAGAATCTTTCTTTCATTATCCTGAACAACACTTCTGCAAGATCTTTTGCATATGTCGGAGAAGTTATCAGGTCTGTTGTGACATTCACCTGCTCCATCTGAAAAAGCCTTTTCGGAAGACTGCTTGCAAAATTTTTTCCGTCTTTTCCAAAAATTCTTGATGTTCTTAAAATGCAATATTTTCTGCAATTGCTGATAATTACCCTCTCTCCCTCAAATTTTGTTTTTCCATAAATTGAAATAGGTTCAGGAATATCATTTTCACTGTAAGGTGTTTTTTTTCTTCCATCAAAAACAAAATCAGTGCTTACATAAACAACAAAAGCGCCAATTCTATTGCCAAGAAAAGCGATGTTGTTTGTCCCTGAAACATTCACCCTGAAGGCAGAAACAGGGTCCCTTTCAGAAAGGTCGACATTGGTAAAAGCGGCAAGGTGGAAAATTACATCGGGCATTATTCTATAAAAAATGTCTTTAACAGATTGAAAAACTGTTATGTCACAATCTTTTTTAGATAAAACTGTGACCTCATCAGATTTCACCACCTTAGAAAGATATCTTCCGACAAGGCCTGTGCCCCCGGTAATAACAATTTTCATAGACCTGGATACCTGTTTTTATAGTATTTTTTAAACTCATCTTTATCTTTTACCGTTTTCCACCATTGCTGATTTCTTTCATACCACTTAACTGTGACTTCAATGCCTTTTTCAAAGTTAAATACCGGTTCAAATCCAAGTTCTTGTATTTTTTCACAGGACAGACTGTATCTTCTGTCGTGCGCCACTCTATCAGGAACCTGAACAATAAGATTTTCATCTTTTCCAAGCAGAGACAGAATTTTAAAAAGCACCTGTTTATTCTGTCTTTCCTGATGAGCAGAAACATTGTAAATTTCACCTGTTTTCCCTCTATCAATAATCACTTCTATTGCGCGACATGTGTCCTGCACAAAAAGCCAGTCTCTTACCTGAGTTCCATCGCCATACAATGGAATCTTTTTATTTTCCATAGCATTCGTTATAGCAAGTGGTATGAATTTTTCTGGATGTTGAAATGGCCCGAAGTTGTTTGTAAACCTTACAATTATTGCCGGTATCCTGTAGCATTTCAAATATGAAAGCACAAGCAAATCCGCTGCTGCCTTGCTTGCGGCGTAAGGATTTGTCGGATTTAACGGCGAATTTTCTGTAAAGGAACCAGCCTCAATGCTTCCATAAACCTCATCTGTGGATATATGTATATATTTTTTTAACGATTTCGACTTTTTTACTATTTCAAGAATTCTGAAAGTGCCAAGAACATCGGTTGTCAAAAAATCCTCAGCATTTTGAAGAGATCTGTCAACATGTGTTTCTGCCGCAAAATGCACAACCACATCGCAACCATTCAAAATATTTTCCATCTCATCAAAATTACAGATGTCAATTTTGAAAAATTTGTGATTTTCATAAATTTCAAGGAATTCAAGCGTCATTGGATTTGCAGCGTATGTCATTTTATCTATGTTAACAATCTCATCAGTCGGATGATTCTTGCAAAAGAAAGCGACAAAATTCGAACCGATAAAACCTGCTCCACCTGTCACAGCTATTCTCATTTTGAAGCCTTTTGCTTTGACACAAGAATATTTGCTCTTAATAAGGAATCAAAGGTACCCGCGTCTGTCCACCAACCGTCAAGTATTCCATATGTCATTTCCCCTTTTTCAATATAGCGATTATTAACATCCGTAATTTCAAGTTCTCCTCTGGAAGATGGCTTGAGGGTTCTTATAAAATCAAAAACTTGACTGTCATACATATAAACGCCAATGACTGCGTACTTTGATGGTGGAGTCAAAGGTTTTTCGATAATTTTCACTATCCTGTCTTCTTTCATTTCAGCCACGCCAAACCTTTCCGGATTATTCACTTCTTTAAGTAGAATACGCGCTCCTTTCTCCTGTTTACGGAATATTTCCACCTCTTCTGAAATTCCCTTTTCTAATATGTTATCTCCAAGTATAACAACAATTTTTTCACCTGCGGCAAAATGTTCCGCAAGAGCCAGAGCATGTGCAATACCCTTTTCTCCCTCCTGATATGCATATGTCAGATGTTCAAGGCCAAAATCTTTTCCATTTTCAAGCAGGCGCAAAAAATCTCCGGAAGATGTCCCACCGGTAATCACCATAATATCCTTTATCCCGGCTTTTACCAGTTTCTCAAGTGGATAGAAAATCATTGGTCTGTCATATACAGGCAAAAGGTGTTTATTGGTTACCTTTGTCAATGGATATAAACGGCTTCCCAGACCACCAGCAAGTATCACGCCTTTAATCAACGATTTTTCCTTTCCCAGTCGTATGGAATTTTCTCAGAATCAAAAGGAAGTCTGTATTCGTCCGGTCGACTGTGATTATATGGTACTGTGGGAACATTAAGTAATATCGCTTCTTCGTTTGATATACAGGTGAAACCATGAAAAATGTTCGCGGGAATATGGATAAGCAATGGATTATAATCTCCTGAAATGAATTCGTTTATCTCTCCATGAGTCGGGCTGTTTTCTCTATGATCGTAAAGAACTATTTTTGCCATACCAGATATAACAACCATGTTGTCATTCTGTTTTTTGTGAATGTGCCACGCCTTAATAACCCCGGGATAACAGGTTGTAATATAGACCTGTCCGAACTTCTCAAAAATGTCATCATCGCTTCTCAAAATTTCAAGAAGCCTGCCTCTATCATCTGTCATAAAAGAAAGTTTCTTTACCTTAACCCCGTGAATCATCGCCACTCCTTTTATTATATTATGACACTTCCCTTTACTTGTATCAAATTATACTATTTGTGTACTCTTTCAACATAGCAATATCGCCCGTTTTTATAAACCGTGGAACCATTATTTCCATGTTATTTTCCAGTATCGCGTTCTTATAAATGGCGTCAGTTTCACCCTTGGCGCAGATGTCAACTGACGAAGTCGTTCCATCAAATATCAATACCGGAGGATTTTTTAGTATCGCTCTTTCTATTGCGATTTGCTTTTTTCATCGAATAAAAGTTTGCCCCTGCTGAAACCGGGCCTGTGGAAAATATGCGGTTTCTCCTGACACGCTTCCTGCCATTTATTCAATTTTTTTGAAATAATTTTTCAAGAAAGGTTAAAATTTAAAAATAGGCCGCGCAGGACTCGGCGCCCTCGCCTCCCACTACGGCTCGGGTCGACCCGGCCCGCCTCACCGTCCCGGCGGGCTTGCCAAACAATGCTCTTTCTTCATCGCATTGGCAACCACTCGCTGACATTGCTACGCTCGCTCGCAATGTCTTACTTCGCTCACATTCTCGTCCTTCAAAGGGAAAAAATAGGCCGCGCAGGACTCGAACCTGCTGCCCCCGCCTTAAAAGGGCGGTGCTCTGCCGGGTGAGCTAGCGGCCCATTTATTTATGGAGATTATTAATTTTACTGAAAATCGTCCAGATTGTCAAAAACCCGAATTGCGCGCGACATAATAAACCATCCCCGCTCATCTTTCCCTCTGTAAAATAGTGGAATTTATCCGGCATAAAAAAGTTTTCTGAAATAGATCCTCGCTGATAAATTATGAAATGCCGCGAACAAATGGAGCAAAAATTTATGGAACACAATCTGTAAATCATCAGGCATTTGACAGAAAGGTTTTCTGAAAATAAAATATCTTTGGTTTATAAGTTCTGAACTTCATAAGGAGATAAAGTGAGAAAGATTGCTGTGATAAATCAAAAAGGTGGCTCAGGAAAAACCACCACAGTTGTCAACGTCGGAGCGGCAATAGCGGAGGCAGGACAAAGAGTTCTGCTTGTCGACCTGGATCCACAGGCGCACACAACAATTCATCTTGGATTTGAACCATTCAAGCTTGAAAAATCTATTTACGATGTTTTAATCAATGAAACGCCAATTGACGATGTGATTATTGAAACGCGCGTTAAGAATTTAACTCTGCTGCCCGCAAAAATAGAACTGGCAAGCGCTGAAATAGAAATGGTTAACACAATAGGGAGAGAAATCGTTCTAAGAGAAGCGCTGAAAAAATCAAAAAATGCCTTTCAATACATTTTTATCGATTGCCCACCGTCGCTTGGACTTCTCACGCTTAATGCGCTTACCACTGCGTCTGAAGTGATCATACCCATTCAGGCGGAATTCTTTGCGCTTGAAGGATTGACAAAACTGGTTCAAACAATCCAGATAGTGACTGAAAGGATAAATCCTGCAACTCATATTTCCGGTGTTCTTATTACAATGTTCGATATAAGAAAAAACATATGCAAGGAAGTGGTTGAAAAAACGCAAAATCATTTTGGCGAAAAGGTGTTCAAAACCAGAATAAGAGAAAATGTAAAACTTGCTGAAGCTCCGAGTTTTGGCCAGACTATATTTGAATTTGCGAGGAAATCCTACGGAGCCGAGGATTACAGAAAACTGGCAAAAGAAATTTTAAAAGGAGAAAGACATGAAAAAGAGCGGACTGGGAAAAGATCCACTAAGCTGGATAAAGACAACGGTACCGGAAACAAGCAAAAGAAAAAGAGGAAGAACTCTTGAGATCTCAAAAAACGCTGTGCCTAAATTTCAGACATTCGAAGTAAGGTTAACTGTGCCTTTTTCTGAAGAACATTTGACTTTTCTGGATCATTTGCAAAGGGAAATTTTGAAAAATAGAGACCATCAGCATAAAAAGGAAAGAATCACAAAAAATTCAATCATAAGAGCCTGCGTGGACGCATTCAGAAATACTCGATTGGATTTGAAGAATATTCCTGACGAAGAAACGTTACTTGAGAGATTGAAAGATAAAATTAAATCATAGAATTTTTTCAAGATTCCATAAATCTTCAATTTTTTCCCGTCTTCTGCAACATTTTACATTATTGCCGGAAACAAAAACCTCTGCGGCGCGAGGCCTTCCATTATAATTTGAACTCATTGAAAAGCCATATGCACCGGCGCTCATAACCGCAAGAACATCGCCTGAAGTCAAATTCTCTGCCAGCATGCGGTCCTTGCCAAGAAAATCACCTGTTTCACAGATCGGTCCGACCACATCATAATTTACACAGGGGCCTTTTTTTCTAACAGCCTCAAAAATCTCGTGATAACTGCCATATAGAGATGGTCTTATCAGATCATTCATGCCAGCATCAACTATAAGAAAATTCTTGTGTGGAGTTTTTTTATTGTATATTACGCGGGTTAAAAGAATACCTGCATTCCCAACAATAAATCTTCCTGGCTCAATAATCATCGACACACCAGGAAAATTTTTAAGAAAAACATTGCAGATATTTTTGCCAAAATTTTCTATTGGTTCTATCTGCTCATTTTTATAATGGATGCCAAAACCACCGCCTATGTCAATCACTGATGGCATAAAATTTAATCCGGCCAGAAACCCCTTAAGTTTTTCAAGCGCCTGAACATAGAATCCGGATGCTCTTATATTTGAACCAAGATGAAACTGTATTCCTTTAAAATCGATATGCCTGAATTTTTTTCTATTGCTGAGTATTGACTTAATCTGATCAACTGGCATTCCAAATTTTGTCTCTTTTTTAGAGGTTTTGGTGTAATAATGAGTATCAACATCTATATCAAAATTTATACGCAAACTCACAACCGCAATTTTTTTCTGACTTCTACCTATCTGTTCGATTGCTTTTAATTCCTCCATGCTTTCAACGGTGAATAAAAATATCCTTGCATTCAAACCATCAATTATTTCTTGTTGTGTTTTCCCCGCACCGGCAAAAACTATTCTGTCTGCAGAAAATCCTGCCTTCAACGCCTTTGCCAGTTCTCCCGAAGAAACGATGTCGACTCCACACCCTGCTCTTTTAACCAAACTCAAAACGCCCATATTGCCGTTTGCCTTCATTGAGTAACATATCAAAGGAGAAATCGGCTTAAAAGCGTTACGCAGTTTTTCAATCTGTCTTTCTATGTACGACGCGCTGTAAACATAAACCGGGGTGCCAAACTCGCGATATATGCGTTCGACACAAACTTCTTCAATGAACAGCTTACCTTTTCTAAATCTGTAAAGTCCATCAGATATCAGTTCAAGATATTTTTCCATTTTTTCAATTCCCTTTTAACCTCTTTAACGCCGGTTCCACCGTGAGACACTTTCAGATTAATGGACTTTTCGAAATTCAATTTCTTAATAAATTCAATGATGTCATTGTTCCCGCTGATTTCTTTTATTGTCTTTTCATCAAGGTCTTTGAGCAAAACACCCTTTTTTGCAGCCGTTCCCACAAGTTCTGCGACTATGTGATGAGCCTTTCTGAAAGGAACACCTTTCCTGGCGAGAAATTCCGCAATGTCTGTCGCCTCTATATAACCCAGTTTGCATGCTTCACTCATTCTTCTGGGATCCATTCTTGTCTTTTCTATAATTTTACCGATTATTACTGTTGATAAATAAGAAATCTCGCATGTCTCAAATAAAAATCTTTTGTCCTCCTGCATATCCCTGTTATAAGAAAGAGGCAACCCTTTCATCAATGAAAATACGCCGGCAATGTTTCCTATCACTGCGGAAGTTCTGCCCCTTATAAGTTCAAGCACATCAGGATTTTTTTTCTGGGGCATAATGCTTGAGCCTGTGCAAAATTCTTCAGGCAGGTCGACAAAGCCAATAAGCGGTGAATGCCACAGAATCAGGTCCTCTGCCATTCTGGAAAGATGAACCATCAGTATTCCAAGGCAACAAACCGTCTCAAGAATAAAATCTCTATCACTGACAGCATCCATGCTATTATTGAAAACATCTTCAAACCCTAATTTTTTCGCAACATATTCCGGATCTACAGAAAAAGATGTCCCTGTGCACGCGCAGGCTCCAAGTGGTGATATATTTATGCGTGTCAAGGCTTCTTTAATTCTTTTTTTATCTCTCTCCAGCATACAAACATAAGCAAGGAAATAATGCGAAAGAAGAACAGGTTGCGCTGGTTGAAAATGTGTAAATGCTGGCAAAAAAATTTTTAGATTTTCCTCTGCCCTGACGATCAATGTTTTTTGAAGAAAAGTAATCGCAGTAACTATGTCAGGAAGAATCTGCTTAAGACATAATTTCTCATCAAGAACAATCTGATCGTTCCTTGAGCGAGCTGTATGAAGCTTTCCACCTGCCGGGCCAATCAATTCAACCAACCTCCGTTCCACTGCGGTATGAATATCTTCATCTTCCGTCTTAAAAACAAATTTACCGGATTTTATTTCATTTTCGATTTTTTTCAGTCCTGAAACTATTTTTTTACCATCTCTTTCAGGAATAATTTTTTGCCGCGTAAGCATCATGGCGTGAACTATACTGCCTGAAATATCAAATAAAGCAAGACTTTTATCAATATCAATTGAAAAAGTGAAACTTTTTGCCAGCTCATGCAGCTCTTTTCTAAACCTTCCACTCCATAGATAATTCATACGATATTTCCCTCCGTATTGTAATGATTTTATCAAAAGTATTATAATAATGCAATTAAAATGCACAGGTGAAAAATATGCCAAATAAAAAACTTGTAATAGTTGAATCTCCGGCGAAAGCAAAAACAATAGGATATATACTTGGTTCTGAATATGTTGTCAGAGCCACACTTGGCCATATCAGAGACCTTCCAGAAAATGTTTTCGGCGTTGACCTTGCGACCTTTACGCCGGAATATAAAATACTGCCCGGGAAAAAGAAGGTTGTTTCATACCTGAAAAAACTTTCTGAATACACGGAATCAATATATCTGGCGACAGACGAAGATAGGGAGGGAGAGGCAATTGCGTGGCACACTGCAAATATACTTAACAGGTCACCAGACGAAGTCAGAAGAGTCGCATTCCATGAAATTACAAGAAATGCTGTTCTGGAATCATTTAAAAATCCAAGAACAATAGATATGAACCTTGTTATGGCTCAACAAACCAGAAGGATTCTTGATAGAATTGTCGGGTACAGCATAAGCCCTTTGCTTGGAAAAAGGCTTTCAGCAGGTAGGGTTCAATCTGTGGCTCTTCAACTGATTGTTACAAGAGAAAAGGAAATTTTAGATTTTGTGCCTCAACCTTACTGGACCATATATATCACTGTCGATTATAAGGGAATTCTGTTTAAAATGAAGCTTGTAAGTGTCGAGAATGAAAAAATTTTACCCCCTGGAATAACAGAGAAAAATAATGTTGAAAAATACATAAACGAAATAAAAAAATTCCAGCTGGTTGTCTCTGAGGTGTCGAAAACGTTAAAAAAAACTGGCCCTTATCCGCCTTTTATCACAAGTTCTCTTCAACAGGAAGCGTCCACAAAGCTTGGATTTTCTTCATCAAAAACAATGCTTATTGCGCAACATCTCTATGAGGGCGTCCCTCTTGAAAAAAAGGCGCCTTTTGGATTGATTACCTATATGAGAACTGATTCTCCTTCTGTTGCAAAAATTGCCCAGCACCAGGCAGCAAAATTTATCCTTGAAAACTACGGAAAAGAATATCTTCCGGAAAAACCGCCCTATTACATTGCCCGTGTATCAAGCGCTCAGGAAGCTCACGAAGCGATAAGACCAACTCACATAGATTTTACTCCTGAAAGAGTGAAAAAGTATTTAAAAAAGGATGAGTTTGCTCTTTACAAAATGATATGGGAAAGATTTATTTCCAGCCAGATGAAACCGGCTGAAATTGAAACAACAACAGTGAGAGCGAACGCAGGAGAATATGGATTTGAAGCGTTCAGATCAAAACTTGTTTTCGATGGATTCACAAAGCTATGGAAAATAAAAATAGACGAGGGAGAAAAAAATATTCCACCAGACATCCTGGCCGGAGAAAAAGCTGAAATAAAAGATATAGAACCCGAAGAGAATAAAACCAGTCCGCCTCCTCGTTTTACGGAAGCGTCGTTAATCAGAACTCTTGAAAAATTTGGAATTGGAAGACCATCAACATATGCTCCGACAATAAGCACTCTTCTAAAAAGAAAATATGTAAGAAAAGAAAGGAGGGTTTTTGTTCCAGAAGAATTAGGCATAGCCGTATCCGACACGCTCGCGAAATATTTCTCAGATGTTATAAACATTCAATTTACTGCAGAAATGGAAAAAGAACTGGATGAAATCGCTGAGGGAAAAAAAGAATGGAAGGAATTACTCAAGGAATTTTACGATGGTTTCAAAAATTCGATTGATAAAGCTTCTTCTGAAATAGATTCTGGCTTAAAAAAAATCGAAATCAAAAAAGAAGCTGAAAAAATTGAAAGGAATTGTCCTGAGTGCGGGAAATCCCTTGTGATAAGAAATAGCAGATATGGAAAATTCATTGGCTGCTCTGGTTTTCCAGAATGTAAATATACGGAAAAAATTAAAAAAAATGTTGATAATCCCAGCAATTGACCTGAAAAAAAGTAAGGTTGTACGTCTGCATAAAGGAAATTTCGAAAATGTAACTTCATACGGTTTGAAACCTGAAAACCTTGCCAAGGATTTCATTATAAAGGGTGTCAGGCGAATACATATCGTTTCACTCCTTGGAGCAAAAGAAGGAAAAATCCTTGAAGAAGACCTTGCTGTCATAAAAGAAATTGTAAAAATCAGGGACTTCATTGATTCGCAAAAATGCGCTTTACAGCTGGGAGGAGGCATAAGGAAACAGTCTGAAATCAAGCAATTTATAGAACTCGGGATTGATTATGTAATTGTTGGAACAGCTATCGTATTACCTCAAGTTCTTGAAGCCAATTTTACAATAAGGGATATAGCAGGAGTATACGCCCGTGCAGATAAGAAGTTTCAGGTTGACAGGGAAATTCCTGAACCTGACCTAATTGACAAATTGAAACCGGAAATCAAAGAAAGAATTATAGTTGGGATAGATGTATCCAGAGATTCTGTTGCCCTCAGTGGCTGGCTTGTGGCTGTACCCATTGAGCCATCATGGGTAATAACAAGACTCATCGAGAAAGGTTATCTAAGATTTATAATCACGGATACAACAAAAGACGGAACACTGGCTGGAATCGATATTGAAGTGTTTTCAAGAATAATCAACAGTGTAAAACAATTGCCAGACAGAAAAATAGAGTTCCTGATAGCCGGCGGAATTGGCTCAGAAAAAGACATTGAAATAATTGCAAACTCAGGTCTTCCTGTTTCAGGCGTTATTACCGGCAAAGCATTATATGAAGGGAAAATTCAACTTCACACTCTTATAAAAAAGTACCAATGAGAAATGTTGTCAGGATTGCCGTTTTTTTATTGGTTGTATTATTGCAGATACCTGCGCCTTCAGCAATAAACGCTCCGGCCGATGTTGAACCATTAACCAACCAGTATTATCTGCCAAAAGTAATAGAACTGATAGAGGGGGCAAAAACATCAATAAATGTTATAATGTATAGTATGGTCTGGTACGATAAATATCCTGACAGTCCTTCCAATAAACTTATAAAGCTGCTATGCGATGCTTCTAAAAGAAAGATCAATGTTACAGTAATTTTAAACAGGGATAAGAAAAACGATTCCGAAACACAGAAGAATAAAACAGCCGCGGAAAAATTTCAAAAAGCAGGAGTAAAGGTCATTTATGACTCCCTTGAACAAACCACGCACGCAAAAATTCTGATTATAGACAGAAGATTTGTTGTGATAGGAAGCTTTAACTGGTCTTATTATAGTCTTGAAAAAAACAATGAAACCGCGGTTGTTGTCGATTCAACTGAAATCGCAGAATACTTCCTGAAATATTTTAACAGTATCGCTGTCAGGGGTTTTTCTGTCCAGCATCCTGAATGAAAGAATGCCCTGCCTCTTTTAGAATTTTGTATGTAAAACTGTCAATCAGCGCCAACCATGACGCTTCAATGATGTTTTCTGAAAGTCCAATGGTTCCCCAGGTTTCATTTCCATCCATAGATTCAATCAGCACCCGAGTGACAGCGCCTGTCGCCTTCTCAGGATGTAGAATCCTTACCTTATAATCAGTCAACTTCAAATTAGATATGCAATCATAAAAAGGAAGAAGCGCCTTCCTTAAAGCATTGTCAAGAGCGTTAACAGGCCCATTTCCTTCAGCAACTGTGTATTCACTTTTTTTTCCGACCCTTATTTTTACAGTGGCTTCAGCAATAACCTTTTCATTTCGTTCCTCAACAATTACTCTAAATCCTTCAACCTGAAAAGGTTCGTTGTACAATCCAAGCAATTTTCTCACCATAATATCGAATGATGCTTCTGCAGCCTCAAATTGATAACCATTCTTTTCAAGCTGTCCAATTTTATCAAGAATTTCTTTCACCAATCCCGGCTGCTTTTCAATGCCATATTTGCCAAGCTTTTGCAGGATGGTACTTTTGCCTGAAAGTTCTGAAACAAGCACTCTCCTTTGATTACCAACCTTTTCAGGAGAAATATGTTCATATGTGCGAGGATTCTTTCCAACCGCATCAACATGAACTCCGCCTTTATGAGCAAAAGCGCTCAATCCAACAAATGGCTGATTGCCTGGAGGAACAATGTTTGCCACCTCATAAACATATCTTGACAAGCCAGTGAGATGTTTCAATTTTTCTTCTTCAAGACACTTGAAACCCATTTTTAGCTGCAATATGGGAATGATTGCGGTGAGATCCGCATTGCCGCATCTTTCTCCAAATCCGTTTATTGTCCCGTGAATATGCATAGCGCCTGCCCGAACCGCGGCCACAGAATTGGCAACCCCGAGACCGGAATCATTATGAGCATGCATTCCAACAGGCGTTTTCAACAATCCACACACATCAGCAACTATGCCTTCAACCTCGAAAGGAAGAGTGCCGCCGTTTGTATCGCATAAAACAACTCTCTCTGCTCCGCTTTCCTGAGCAACAAGCAGCGTCTTCATCGCATATTCCCGGTTTTCTTTGTATCCGTCAAAAAAATGCTCTGCGTCAAAAAATACAGTCTTGCCGTTTGATTTAAGAAAACCTATCGAGTCAGCTATGAGATCAAGATTTTCTTTAAGAGAAATTCTCAGAACCTCTCTTACATGAAGGTCCCACGATTTTCCGAAGATAATAATTACATCTGTACCTGCATCAACAAGCGCCTTTAAAAACGGATCTTTTTCAGCGGGAAGATTCTTTCTTCTTGTGCTTCCAAAAGCAACAAGTTTGCTGTGCTTCAATTTCTTTGAAGCCATCTTCTTAAAAAATTCTTCTGCTTTTGGATTTGAACCCGGCCATCCGCCTTCAATAAAATCAAAACCGAATTCATCAAGTTTTTCGACTATTTTTATCTGATCAGGTAGGGTAAAAAAAACATTCTCGCCCTGTGCACCATCCCTCAGTGTCGTGTCATAAATCTCAATTTTTTTATTGTTTTTCATGGTGTTTTATTTTAATTCTCGAAAACAAGTATGTCAAAATAAACGATTTTGAAAATAAAGGCCGCCCGTTTTTATTTCCATAACAGAATCCACATTAAACTGCTGGTTTGCTAAACAATTTTATTGCATTCTCGCGGCTGATCTTGTTAAATACAGTTTCTGATATTTTGCCTTCATCCCTGAGTTTTTTCAAAAAATCTATAAGCCATACCGGTGTATCTGGCGCGCAGATATCGGTTCCAAAAAATAATCTATCCTGAAATTCATTCAGAAATTCTACGCCGTAATCAGGATCTCTGGAAATTGCATTAAAACCGCTGTAAGCGGAAAGATCGCCAAGAAGATTTTTATAGCGCCTGAAAAGTTTCGGAACAACACCTTCCTTTTTTATCGGATATTCTGGATATCCATATCTATCAGCAGGCGTCTCAAGAATCCCAATCTCAGCCCAGAATGGCTGAGAATGTCCAAAGAAATACAAATTTGGGAAATCCCGAAGTGTTATTTCAAGCTGCGGCAGTCCAGGTTCATCATAAAGCCCGTAATAACCACCTATCTGCGGAGCAATATGGAAGATCACAAAAAGCCCAAGTTTTTCTGCGTGCCTGAAAAGATTCTGTACCATCGGATGAAGAAACGGAAGATTTGCTGTAACCTCGCCAATTCCCCTGAAACCCTGTCGTTTGTAGTATGAAAGAAGTTCATCAAGCGGAGCATCCGGAGAATTGGTCATTGAACGAGGATCTATATTGCAAAATGGAATAAATCTGCCAGGATACTGTTTGCATATTTCCAACACCTCTTCTTCGCTCTGTTTCTGGAATGCACACTCTGGAGACCCGCCGGTCAATATCACGCCTTTTTCTATCCCAAGATTATCATATCTTTCTAATAACTGTTGTGGGGTAGAATATGGCTGCTTTCCATTTTTAATTGTAGCTGGATGCTTTCTCACATGCACATGTATGTCAATAAAAATTGCTTCTCCCTTTCGAATTAAATGCTTCCGCTTATAATATCAAGAGCGCTTCTCACTTCAACTTCTTTTTCACCAAAATACGGATTTTCTAATGTCGCACCTTCTGGACCCAATCTTTTTATACGTAGTTTTACAGGCAATTTCACTTTTAGTGGTTTGAGTTGCGAACGCATTTCAATTGCCTTTTTTGCGCCCTCTATTAACATTAGCCTTGTTTCTTCTGGCGAAAGCAGTATCGCGGCTTCCCTGCTGATACCCTTTTTAACTGCAACAGTCGGCAGATTTTCACCAAGTAATTGTCTTGCTTCTTTGCAGGCTGCTTCGTCGCCAGTAACAAGAA